>JBGPBZ010000001.1:0-65379 GCA_041481535.1 Dehalococcoidia bacterium
ACGGATTCGATGTCGGACTGCTCTACCTCGATCATCTCGTGGCCGAGTCGGTCGTCGTCGAAGACAAGGCGCTGAAGCACCGGCTCACCGATGACGAAGTCGGCCAGGTCATCACGTATCTCGCCGCAACTGGTTTCAAGGTGGGTCTTCTGCTCAATTTTGCTGGCAAGTCGCTGGAGTACAAGCGCATCCTTCCTCCGCGCAAAGTCAACGTCTGGCAACACCGCGTGCGTCGCTACACCTGGCGACCTCCGGAGCAGCGACAGCCGTAATCCGCTTATCCGTTGCGCCGCAGGCAATCCGATGTGAGCCCTGCGCTACACTACCGCCCATGACCGTACGCATCGGCATCGTTGGGTCGCGATTCGTGGCGACGGCGCATGCGCAGGGGATTGCGCAGGTGCCGGGGGCGGAGCTTGTGGCAGCCGCGTCGCCGACGCGGGCGCACGTGGAGGAGTTTTGCTCGCGGTGGGGGGCGCGGCTGGTTTTCAGCGACTACCGGGAGATGCTGACGAGCGATCAGATCGATGCGATTACGGTCGCTTGCCCAAACGACTTGCACGCGGAGGTGACGATCGCGGCGGCGAAGGCGGGGAAGCATGTGCTGGTCGATAAGCCGCTGGCGATCACGCTGGATGAGTGTGACCGGATGATCGAGGCGTGCGAGCGGGCGGGGGTGGTTCTGATGTACGGAGAGAACCTTTGCTTCGCGCCGAAGTACGTGCGGGCGAAGGAGCTCGCGGACGAGGGGGCGTTCGGGGAGGTGTATTACGTGCGGCAGCTGGAATGCCACTACGGGCCGCACTCGGACTGGTTCTGGGACGTCGAGCGGTCGGGCGGCGGCGTGCTGATGGACATGGGCTGCCATTCGATAGCCTACTGCCGGTGGGTGTTTGGGAATGCGACGGTCGAGAGCGTGTACGCGGACGTCTCGACGTTTGTGCACGGCGAGAAGACTCGCGGCGACGATCACGCGACGGTCGTTGTGCGATTCGCTCCGACCGAGCGTCACCCGAAGGGCGGCGTCGGGATCGCGGAGAACTCGTGGGCGCGGGCGGGCGGCTTCGACAACCGGACGGAGATCTACGGCTCGCAGGGGCTGACGGTCGCGGACATGGGGCGAGGCGCGGCGCTGCAGACGTTCAGCGCGCAGGGGTACGGTTACGCGGGCGAGAAGTCGCCGTGGACGCGCGGCTGGACGTGGACGGGGTTCGAGGAGGCGTGGAGCTACGGGTTCCCGCAGGAGATCGCGCACTTCGTGGACTGCATCGAGTCCGGCAAGCAGCCGATGCTGGGCGGCGAAGACGGCCGCGCGGTGCTCGAGATCATTTGCGCGGCGTACTTGTCGGCGCGGACGGGGCGGCGGGAGTCCTTCGAGAGCCTCAGGACGAGCGGGAGATTGGAGCGGACGCGGACGCCGGTGGATTTCTGGCTTAGCGAGTAACGCTCCTTCGGGCGAGGAACAATCCTGCGCTAACGGCGGCCAGAAGCGCGAATGCAGCGAGTAGCGGCGCTTTCAGATCCCGGTTGCCGGACGAAGCGGGTACGACGACCGCGCCGCCAACCGCGTCTGAAGACCACACTACGGACTGAACGTTGCACTGATCGCACCCGGTCAGCTGTGCTTCAAGCAAGTTGCTTAGGCCAACGCACGCGGTTGACCAGACGAACTGCAAGTCCAATGTCGAGATGGCAGTGACCTGCGGAGCGGGGCAGCCCGGTGGATTCTGAAGTATCGATACGATGGACGGCGCGAATGTTGTATGGGGACCACAGGTACTTCCGCTAGAAAAGTCGATGCAGTACGCAAGAAGCTCGACGCGAAGGGCTGAGACGTAGTGCCCGGTGTCGTTGTGCGGCCAGACAACCAGTTGGCCGGAAGGCGCCGGGCGTGGCAGCCATTCGTGGGCGGAGAACTGTGGCTGAGTGCAGCTGCAGCCCGTGTCGAACTCGAAAGTGATGGACGCTCCAGGTGCAAGACAGGCAGTTGGCCAGGTGGCGACGAACTTCGAGTAAAAGGTGCCACCGATTGGGGTGGGCACGGGCGTTGCGGTCGGGAAGCTGAAATCGATGATGTCAGCCGGTCCGTTCGGGAAGTAATCAATGGCCGGCGTGCCGCAGCCCGGAGCGGCTGTGTTGATCACCTTGGCCTGCGCCTGACCAGAGAGGTAGACGACGACGCCCGACGCTGTCTCGCCGCTGTCGTTCTGGGCGGAGAAGGACGTGTCGGCGGACGCCGTCTGTGTTGCGAATGCAACGAGGCCGAGCAGCGCCAGCGTTAGCGCCAGGGCAGCGGACCAGCAGATTCTCGCGTTTTGCAAATTACCCCCTCGAGTGGCGTCAGCATACGCCCGTTGGGGTTGTTTTAGTAGTTCGGCGCGCGGCGGGCGAGAGCGAATCCGGCGAAGGCCAGCGCCAGCCCCGCGAGCAGCCAGACGAACAGCCAGCCATGCTTCTCCGTCGCGGCCCCGCTGTGAGGAAGGGAAGCGGGAGTGATGACGGGCGTCGCCGATGGGTGCGACGTTGCGGTCGGGGAAGACGTCGGAGTTGGCGTGGGGGATGGCGTCGGCGACTTCGTCTGGCCTGAAGGGGTCGGCGTCGTGAAGGTCCATTCGTGGGCGTAGACCTCGGGCGGGGCGCAAGGCGAGCAGACGTTGGAGAGATGGATGGAGAACGTCTCGCCGGGGTCGACGCAAGGGATCGGCCAGGTGATGTAGAGCGGGTCGAGGTTGTTGATGTCGAAGTCGATATTGGGATCCGGGCAACCCGGCGGGTTTTCGACAACCATCAGGCCGTCCGTATGGTGCGAGTGGAGGATGAGGCCGCGGGCGATCTTGTTAGTCTCGTTCTGGATCGTGGCGATGAGGACGGGGTTTGGCGTGGGCGTGGGTGTGTAGTACGGCGAGGGCGGCGGCGTGTCAGTGCCGTTGCGCGGCGTGGGCGTCTGCGGCTCGGGGGTGGGCACCGGCTGCGGGTTCTGGCAGCGGTTAGGGTTGAGGACCGCCGGGCTCACGGACGGGGCGGGCTGCCCACTGAGCGTCCAGTAGAAGCAGTTCACGCGGGGCACGCCGCAACCGGGCTGGGGCGTGACGCAGTGCGCGTCGAGGAAGACGTAGACCTGGTCGCCCGGGTCGATGCAGGGCGTTCCGTAGTTGATGTCGATCACGGTGTAGTAGGGTGGGTCGGCGCCGGAGTGGGTGTAGGCGGGGTACGGACAGCCGGACACCGACGCAGCGGGATCGTAGTTGGCGGCTGGGTGATCGAGAAAGAGGTGCAGGTCGCTGGCGGCGGTGGCCGTGTCGTTGCAGATCAGGATCGAGTAGAAGGGTATCCAGGGAGGCGTGGGCTGGGGCGCAGACGTTACGGTCGGCGTGCCGGTGAAGGCCCGGCAGTCTGAGCTGGAGGCCGGGAAGTCCGCCGAGGCATCTCCGGCGTGCTCGGCGATGATCGTGGTGACGAGCGCGGCACAGACGCCGAGAGCTGCAAGCAGTAGAACCGCGCGAAACATCGTGACTTCGAACCAATCCTGGACCCGCCGTCAATGCGCGGGCGCGTACAATTTGAGTGTGACTACGTATACCACGCCCGAGCTTGAATTCCACCCCCCAACGTCGGTGGACATGCCGTTCATCAGGGAGTTGATCGAGAACGAGCATCTGGACAACGAGCGGCTTGAGGCGGAGCAGTTCATCACGCTACAGGATGGCGGTCGCATTCTTGCTTGCGGACGCGTCAAGCCGTACGAGCACACGTACGAACTGGGCAGCGTCTGCGTCGTCCCGGAGGCCCGCAACCGCGGCCTCGGCGCGCGCATAACGAAGGAGTTGATCCGGCGCTTCCCGCAGGACGAGGTCTACATCACGACGGACCAGCGCGTTGGCCTGCCTGCCTACTACGAGAGGCTTGGCTTCCTGCGCACTGAGCTGCTGCCGGAAGAGCTAAAGGCGAAGTGCGAGCGGATCAGAGCTGCCGGCCTGCGAGACCCCGTCGGGATGATCTACGACCGGAACTACGAGAAGCTCCCGACTCTCGCCGACGTGTATCGCGCGAAGCACTTGCTGGAGGGGCAGTTGCAGCCAACGCCGCTCGTCCACAACCCAACGATGAGCCGGGAGCTAGGCTTCGAGGCGTACCTGAAGCTGGAGAACCTGCAGCCGATCGGCGCGTTCAAGGTGCGCGGGGGAATCAACCTCTGCGCGAACCTGGCGGAGGACGAGCACGCGCGCGGGATCGTCGGTGCGTCGACGGGGAACCACGGGCAGTCACTCGCTTACGGGGCGAAACTTTGTCACACGCGCTGCGTGATCGCGATGCCGGAGGAGGCGAACCCGCTGAAGGTGGAGTCGATGCGAGCGCTGGGTGCGGAGGTCGAGTTCCATGGCGCGAACTTCGAGGAGGCGCGTGTATGGGCAGAGGACTTCGCGCGGGAGAACGGGATGCGCTACGTGCACCACGTGAACTCGCCGGAGCTGGTCGCCGGCGTGGCCACGATGAGCCTTGAGATTGTGGAAGCGCTGCCGGACGTGGACGTGATCGTCACGCCGATCGGCGGTGGTAGCGGCGCGATCGGGCATCTCATCGTCGCGAAGGCGCTGCGACCGGACGTGCAGGTGATCGGCGTGCAGGCGGCAGGGGCGCCGGCGGTGTACAACTCGTGGCGCGAGCGCACTCTGCAGAAGGGCCCGATCAACACGGCGGCCGAGGGATTGGCGACGGGGCAGGCGTACTATACGCCGGTGCGGATGTGTATGGAGCGGATGGACGACATGCTGCTGGTCTCGGAAGAGGAGATGCGCGCGGCGATGCTGCTGCTGGCGCGGACGGCGCACATCGTGGCGGAGGAGTCGGGCGCGGCGTCCACGGCGGCTGCGGTCCAGATCGGCGAGAGGCTGCGCGGGAAGAAGGTGGCGATTGTGGTGAGCGGCGGGAACGTGACCTTGGACCACCTGCGACGGGTGCTACTCACAGCGGATTTGAGCTGATAAGCGGATTCGCGTGATGGTTGGTTGGGGGAGCGTGGGCGGTGGGAACGCTGCGACTTCGATTCCTCAGTCTTCGCTGGCGATTGAGGCGGTCCTTCGATTCCTCCAGACGAACGGGGTGTGACGTCGTAACATACGGCTCGTCATGACTACGCTTCGCGCCGGGGTTGCCAGCGCTGATATTACGCCGGCTGTTGGCGGGATGATGGACGGGTATGGCGGGCGGCTGACGCCGTCGCAGGGGGTGCACGATCCGCTTTCGGCGCGCGTGCTGGTGCTCGACTACGGCGACGCGGCGTGCGCGATTGTCGGGTGCGACTTGCTCGGTATACACCCGGAGATGACGGCGGAGGTGCGGCGTCGCGCGAAGGCGGCGATTGGTATCACGGAGGACGGCGTCGTGCTGGCGGCGATGCACAACCACGCGGGCCCGGTCGGTCTGCGCGCGGGGATGTTCTCGCGGCTGGACGACGCGCTGACGCAGGCCACGGTGGAGAAGATCATCGCGGCGCTGGAGCAGGCGTGGGCGTCTCGCAAGCCGGTCGCGATCAAGACCGGTGAGACGATCGTCGACACGGTTGGGATGAACCGCCGCGATCCGGAGTGGCCGAGCGATGCCGTGCTGCGCGTCGTGCTGTTCGACGGTGAGGGCGGGCCGGTTGCGAGCCTGCTGAACTTCGCTTGCCACGCGACGGTGCTTTCCGGCGCGAACCTGATGCTTTCTGGCGAGTTTCCGGCGGCGGCCTGCCGCATCGTCGAAGCGGCGACGGGAGCAGGCGCGGTGTACTTGAACGGCGCGTGCGGTGACGTCAACCCGATGTGGATGCGCCAGGACTTCGCCAGCGTGGAGCGCGCGGGGCAGGCCATCGGCGGCGCGGCGGTGCGGCTCATCGCCGACTTGCGCGCCGCAGGCGAAGGGTTGCGCGCGCACAACATTCGCTGGGACGAGTTTCCGGAGCGGCCGGTCGCCGGTCGCGTCGTGGAGCCAAAGCTGCGTATTGTGCGGCGGGAGATCGACCTGCCGCTGCGCGAGTTTGAGCCGGACGAGGCGTACGTAGCTCGGATCGAGCAGGCGCGGACGGAGGCGGACAAGCATCCCGCGTCGTCGCCGCCGCGGCGTGAGGCGATTGCGAAGCTGCAGCGGTTCGGAGGCGAGCGCTGGGCTGCCGCGTGGGCCCGCCGTAGCGGGGAGTCCGGCACGAGACGGGCCGAGGTGCAGGCGATGTCGCTGGGAGATGGGCTTGGGCTGCTGGCGCTGCCGGGGGAGTTCTTCGCGGAGACGGGCGCGGTGATCCGGGAGGCGGCCGGGATCGAACAACTGCTGATAGCCTGCTACGCCAACGACTACGTCGGCTACGTCGTCCCGGAGCACGCCTTCGACGAAGGCGGCTATGAGAGCGGCGTCACATTCTTCGCGGGAGAGGCGGAAGCTATAATCAGAAAAAGCTCGTTGGAGCTTCTATCGGAGGTTAGTCGCGATGGCGACTGAAGGCACATTTGTGTTGGCGGACATCGGCGGGTACACGAAATTCCTGACCGGCGTCGGGATACAGCACGCGAAGGAGGTGACAGAGCACCTCCTGAACCGCTTGATCAAGTCGACCGACCGCAACTGGAAGGTTGCGAACGTGATGGGCGACTGCGTCTTCTTCTACTCCGAAACGCCCGAGCCGCCGGCGAATACTTTTCGGTTGCTCCGCGGACTGCACGAGGAGTTCCAGGATGCACAGCTCGACATCGCGTCTGGGTCAACGTGTCGGTGCGGCGCCTGCGATCGAACTGAGGACCTCTCACTGAAGTTCGTAGTGCACGCGGGTGAGTTTGAGGTGCAGAACATCGGCGGGCGCAAGGAGCTGATTGGCCAGGACATCATCGTCGCCACTCGGCTCCTCAAGAACTCGGTCCCGGCGCGCGAGTATGTGATCGCCACCCCTGCGGCTCCCGGCGTGGCGGAAGCGTCGGGCGAAGCCGCTCAGCAGGGGCGCGACGAGCTGGAATCGATCGGGCCGATGGAGTATTCGTACGTGGACCTCGGGCCGGTACGTGACGCCTACCAGAAATCGAAGGCGTTCCACGTGTCGCCGGAACAGTCCGACCTGACCATCGTCGGAGATATCGACGCGCCGGCGAGCGTCGTCTGGGAGGCGCTGACGACGCTTGAGAAGCGCAAGCTGTGGCAGGTGACGATCAGCAAGATGGAGCACATCCAGGGTGAGGCCGACTCGGTGGGCGAGGTGCACAGTTGCGTGCACGGCGCAAAGAAGATCGTGCACGCTACCATCGCGATCGATCCGGAGACGATGCAGCAAACGGAGCGTGCCTGGTTCAGCCCGCCGATCGTGAAGGACATCTACATCACCCTCCAGGCGATCCCGCTCTCCGAGAACCGGAGCCGCTGCGAACTGCGCGGCATTTTCAAGCCCGCTATCCCCGTCGTCTCGACGCTCCTGCGTCCGGTGTTCATACACATGATGAGGAGCGACATCCGGAAAGACTTGGCTGGTCTGAAGGAACTTTGCGAGACGGGCAGGGTCGCCGCGCGGGAAGCGGAAGCCGCGAAATCGGCGGCATGAGCGGCGACGGCTGCCTGGCCTGTGAGCTCGCCTCCGGGAAGCAGCCGCTCGTTGGTGGGACGATTCACCGAACGCCACACTGGACGGTGGAGCACTGCGTTGGGCCGCTCGGTGTCGGCACGCTGATCGTCAAGCCGCTGCGGCACGTGGTGCGCTTCGCTGAGCTGACAACGCCGGAAGCCGCTGAGTTCGGGCAGCTGCTGCACATGGTCACGCGCGCTCTCGGCGAAGAGCTGGAGCCGGACCAGACGTACATCACAGAGTGGTCGCACGCCGGGTTCGTCGCAGGGCACATCCATTTCGTCGTCCAGCCGGCTTGGGACGCGAACCGTGAGCGCTTCGAGCGTCCGGGGCCGTTCACTCAGGTCGCGATGTTCGAGTCAAACGTGCCGCTGAACGAGGCGGCGGTCGTCGCCTTCTGCGATCGCCTGCGGGCGCGAATGGCCAGCGTTCGAGGAAAGAGCGGCGGACAACAGTGAGCAAGCGTGTACTGGTCATCGTCGCGCACGCGGACGACATGGAGTTCTTCGCAGGCGGCACGATCGCGAAGATGGCGGGCCTCGGCTACGAGATCCGCGAGGTGATCGCAACGAACAACGAACGCGGGACGTTCGATCCGGAGTGGAGCGCGCGCTTTACGGCGGACACGCGGCGCGAGGAGGCGCGACGAGGCGCGGCTGTGCTTGGTGTGAACGCTGACGTTGAGTTCCTCGGGTACGAGGACGGGCGGCTGAGCGAGACGCCGCTCAACGAGCTGCGGGAACGCTGCATGCGCGCGATCCGCCGACACAAGCCGGACGTGTTGTTCACGTGGGACGCCTTCGCGCCGTACGAAGAGCATCAGGACCACCGTTCGGTCGGGCTGGCGGCGACGGAAGCGGCGAGCTTCTCGCCCTTCCCGCTGTACCACCCGGAGCACCGCGACGAGGGGCTGGAGCCGCACTACGTGGGTGAGCGTTACTACTTCGCGAAGTCACCGCGCGACGCGAACAAGATCGTCGACATCAGCAAGACGATCGGCACGAAGATTGATGCGCTGTGTGAGCACGTGTGCCAGATGGAGATGACGGTGGCGGAGCTGCAGACGACGCTCGCCGCCTCGGGACTCGACATCCCGGCGCTGGCGGACGCTGACCCAAAGAACTACCGCCCGATCATCGAGAGGATGATCAGGGGCTGGGCTGGAGCCGTCGGGCAGCGAGCGGGGTTCGCGTACGGCGAAGAGTTTCGCCGCGTGAGGTTCAGTGGCGTGGAGCGCTGGGGCCGCGGCACGGTGGAGTTACCGGACGAACTGTGATCAGGCCGCGGAGGCCGCAGTCGCGGGCACGTGCGCTGGCGTCTCGCGGAGCAGGTCAGCGCGCGGTGTCGTCTCCGCCTCGCCGGCCGTCCCGGTGATCTCGCCGCGCTCCTCGCAGCGCTGGAAGGCCCGGACAACCTCCGGGTCGAACTGCGTCAGCGAGTTGCGGAGGATTTCCTTGATCGCCATCTCGTGCGGCATCTTCTTGCGGTGCGGCCGGTCGCTCGTCATCGCTGTGTAAGCGTCGACGACCGAGAAGATTCGCGCGCCCAGCGGGATTGCCTCGCCCTTGAGGCCGCGCGGGTAACCCTGGCCATCGAACCGCTCATGGTGCGAGCGGACGATGTCCCCGCAGTCACGCAGGTGACGGATGCTGTTCAAGAACTCGAAGCCGAATTCCGGGTGGCGCTTCATCTGGGCCCACTCCTGCTCGGTCAGCGCGCCGGCCTTGGTGAGGATGCCCTGCGCGATCTCCACCTTGCCGCAGTCTGCGAGGAGGGCGGCCTTCTGTAGCAAGCACACATCGTCCTTGCGCATGCCCATCTCGGCGGCGAGGATGCCCGCCAGCTGCCGGACGCGCGCGATGTGATCGCCGCGCATGTCGTCGTCCAGCTCCAGCGCCGTCGTCAGAGAGCCGATCACGGCGTCGTACTTGTCGCGCGAGTTCTGAATGACCCGCTCGGCACTCTTGTTCGCGGTCTGCAGGCGCCGCAGCGCGATGTACAGGGCCGCCCACAGCCCGAGGGCCACGGCGACAACCGCTGCGGTCGCGCTGATAAGCAGCGTCACTGCTGCCAAAACGCCGCACACGGCGGCGACTCTCAGAACCAGCAGAACGGCCCCTACGTAGGGCCGCCTGCGCCCAGGCTTCTTGTTCTTAGACTTGGCTGTCATCGGTCCTCCCTAAACGCCCCCGAGTACATCGTCGGCTATCGCATCAATATCAGTGGGTACGTCATCGATCGGCACGGCGTTGGAAATGTGACGCGATGCCTTGTTGGCGTACATGTCCGCGTCCGCCCACTGGATCATTTCTTCAACTGTTTCGCCGCCCCACGGGTAGCCCGCCAGGCCAATCGAGACGGTGACGGTCAGCGCAACTCCGTTCGACTCGTACATTGGGATCTGCTCCAGGTCCAGCCACAAGCGGCGCGCCAGTGCGAAGGCGCCGCGCTTGTCAGTGCCCGGCATCACGATCCCGAACTCGTCGCCGCCGAGCCGCGCCGGCACGTCGTCGGAGCGAGTGTGCGCAGAGATCACACGGCCGAGGTTTGCGATTACGACGTCGCCGACGTTGTGGCCGTACTCGTCGTTGATCAGCTTGAGCTTGTCCAGGTCCATGATGACGATCGCGAGCGGCCGCTTCGATATCTTCGACTTCTCGATTTCGACACGCGCTACTTCGTAGAAGTGGCGGCGGTTGTAGAGTCCGGTCAGCTCGTCTCGATAGACCATCTCGGAGAGGTCTTCGATCTGGCTCAGCAGCTGGTTTCGGTAGCGGGCGAAGACGGCTGTTTCCATGCGGCGCATGATCACGTTGGAGAAGATGGCGTAGCTGAACGGGACGCCGGCGAGGATGCAGTAGAGAGCGAGGTGCCACCAGATACCGCCGCCCGCAGTCGCGACGGCCACGCCGAGCACCACCGACGTCACCACGGTTACGGCGATGCCGCCCGTCCAGGCGATGCGCGAGATGTTAGTCTCTTCGGCTTCCAGATCGCCTTCGGGGCGAACCATTCTCTTGGAATTGATAGTCGTGCTCATAACGCCTTCCGTCGATCGCGTAGCGATATTTAGTTGCACCGCCAAAGCGTTCAACGGTAGGCCCTCCAGCCCCATCGATTTTCCACGCGTCCGGCGGCCTGGCGGCCGTATCCGTTTTGGCGGACTTAGGCCCATGGCTTTGCGCCCCACCCTTTCGGGCGGTTTGCTCTTTTCCAGCCTGGAATTGGATACGCGGAGTAGCCACGCATCCACTCAGTAAGACGCTACCTGACCAGACCAGTTACATAAGCAGAAAGTAAGGAAATGGTTGCGATCCTATAGCAGTTGCCGGACGGGTTATTCAGCATTTGCCAGTACGTGCGGTTCGTCCGGCTCTATGTGGACGACGACGACGGTCCCCGGCAGCCGCTGGTGTATCTCGTCCGCGATGGCGTCCGCCACCTCGTGAGCCTGGTGGACGCTGCTCGAAGCGTCGAACAACAGGTGCATATCGACGTGGCGTGAGGCGCCCGCCTTTCGGGTGCGCAGGCGGTGGAACCCGCGGATCTCGGGGCCGTGCGCATCGATCACGTCCATTATCTCTCGCAACTCGTGCTCCGGGAGAGCGGTATCGATCACATCGCTAATGGCCGTCCGTACCAGGCCCCAGGCCACCCACGCCATGTACGCGGAGAGAGCCAGCGCCGTCAGCGGGTCGAAGAACGTCCTGTCCGTCAGCTGGACCAGCAGCAGGCCGGCGATGATCGCGCTCGCCTGGACGATGTTGGTGTGGAGGTGCGTGGCCTCGGCACTTAGCGCCATCGAGTGCGAGCGCTTCGCCTCGCGCCGCATAAAGAGCGAGGTGAGGAGGTTCGCGACGGCGGCGATGCCCATCGCGATCAATCCAACGCCGACGTTGATCTCGGGCGAGCCGGAGATCAGGCGGATGACTGCTTGCGTCGCGACGAGCCCGCCGCCGAGCGCGATGACCGTGGCCGCAACGGAGGCGGAGACTGCTTCGACTTTGCCGTGGCCATAGGGGTGCGCTTCGTCAGCCGGCGTCGAGGCGATGCGGACGCTGATGAGCGCCGCTGCGCCGCCGACGAGGTCCGTCGCGCTGTCGACGGCGTCGCCGAGGACGGCGATGCTGCCGCTGATGAGGCCGAGGGTAAGCTTGAGGACGAGAAGGCCGCAGGTGACGGCGAGCGAGATCGCGGCGATGCGGGCCGGGGCTGCGAACAGTGCCGAGTGCTCCTCGGCGTGAGAGAGCTCGTGCGGCTCAGCGGGACTTACGTGCGATGACATTCCTGGCCGCCTGGGCGATCGCTTCGGGCGTCAGGTTGAAGTGCTCCAGTAGTTCTTTCCAGGTGCCGCTGGTGCCGTAGCGGTCGCGCATCCCCACGAACTCCATTGGCGCCGGGCGTTGCTCCGACAGGGCCTGCGAAACGATGGTGCCCAGACCGCCGAAGACGAAGTGGTCCTCCGCCGTCACGATGGCGCCGGTTTCCTCGGCTGATTCTAGTACCGCGTCGGTGTCCATCGGCCGCAGGCTGGAGGCGTTGAAGACGCGCGCTTCGATGCTCTCGGCGGCGAGGATTTCGGCGGCGTCCAGTGCTGACTTCACGAGCTCACCGCAGGCGATGATGGTGACGTCTTTGCCGTCCCGCAGGCGAGGCCACTTTCCGAGCTCAAATCGATATTTGTCGTCGAAGATGATTGGCGTCTTGGGGCGAAGCGCGCGGATGTAGAAGGGGCCATCAGTGCGGGCGGCGCATTCGATCGCCTGCTCACATTCGACAGAGTCGGCCGGGAAGAGGACGGCGAACGGCGGCATCGAGAGCATCAGCGCGAGGTCTTCCAGCCCCTCAGCAGAGGCGCCGTCTTCGCCGGTCACGATGCCGGCGTGGCTGGCGAAGAGCTTGACGTTGGTGCGCGGCTGGGCGACGGCCATGCGCAGTTGGTCGAAGCAGTGGCCCGGCGCGAACACCGCGAAGCTGCTGACGAAGGCGACTTTACCGGCTGCAGCGAGGCCGGCGGCGACACCGATCATGTTCTGCTCGGCGACGCCGACCGGGAAGAATCGCTCCGGGAACTTTGCGCCGAACTTGACGGCGGAGGTGGAGACGCCGAGGTCAGCGTCGACGCAGACGACGTCGAGGCCGGCCTCGCAGAGACGGGCGAGGGTTGGGCCGAAGACTTCGCGCGTGGCCTTTTCGCCGTAAGTTTGGACGGGCATCTATGCGTCGAATCCAAGCTCGCGGAGGCCTTGCTTCAGTTCTTCAGGGTTCGGCGCCTTGCCGTGGAAGTCCGGGTTGTTTTCCATGTAAGAGATGCCTTTGCCCTTGATGGTTTCGCAGATAACGATGGCGGGGCCTTCGTTGTAGTCGCGCGCTTCTTCGAGCGCGGGGATGACCTGCGAGAAGTCGTTGCCGTCGTTGACGCGAATCACTTTCCAGCCGAACGCCTTCCACTTATCGTCGACGGGCTCGAGGTTCATGATGTTCGCGGTGTGGCCGTCCGAGAGGACGAATCCACCGCTGAGGTGCGACGGCTCGCGGACATCGCGGGGAGTGCGCTGGAAGTCGGAATAGCCGTCGTTCTGGATGTGATTGCGGTCCATGATCGCGACGAGGTTACCGACTTTGTGGTGCGCGGAGGACATGGCGGCTTCCCACGTCTGACCCTCCTGACTGTCGCCGTCGGAGATCAGGCAGTAGACGTTGTAGTCGCGCTTGTCCAGCCGGCCGGCCAGCGCCTGCCCGAGCGAGAACGAGAGCCCCATGCCAAGCGCGCCGGCCGACATTTCGACGCCGGGGGGCTTACCCATGATGACGTGTCCCTGGAGCTTGCTGCCGAGCTTGCGGAAGGTGAGCAGCTCATCGACAGAGAAGTAGCCGGCTTCGGCCAGCACCGAATAGATGACGGGCGTGGCATGGCCTTTGCTGAGGATGAAGCGATCCCGCTCCGGCATCGCGGGGTTCTTGGGGTCGTGGCGCATGATCGCGAAATAGAGCGCGGTCACGATCTCCACCGCCGAGAGCGAGCCGCCGGGGTGGCCGGAGTTGGCGGCCGCAGTCATCTCGAGGATGTGCTTGCGGACGCTGCGGGCGATCTCTTTGAGCTGGTCGATGGAAACGGTGGAGGCCTGGGCCAATGAGGTGCTCCTTGCGGGGGATGTACCTCGAATTATAGTGCCGGGAATGCGTGCCGCAATGTGGATAAGGTGAGGGTGGCGGCTAAGAGGGTATAGCGCGGCTGCGGCTGTCAACGGATGGGGGAACGGATTACGGAGCGGGAGCACGTGGCTGTCAACGAATGGGAGACCGAATTAACGAATCGAGACGGGTGCCGCGACCGGGTTGACCGCCGGGGGCCCATCCTTGACGCTTGGGGGCGTGATCATCGACGTCCATACGCACATCTTCCCGCCCGAAGTCTCCGAGCGGCGGGCCGAGTACGTCAAACGTGACGCGACGTTCGCCGAGATGTACGCGAACCCCCGGGCGGATATCGCTACCGTGGACGATCTCCTCGCAAGCATGGACGAAGCGGCGGTCAACACGAGCGTGGCGCTCGGTTTCGCATGGGGAGATGCCGAGACGGTGTCCGCGCACAACGACTATCTGCTCGAGGCTGCGGCGCACAGCGGAGGCCGAATCGTGCCGTTCTGTAACGTGAACATGGCCGATCCCGGAGCCGCGGAGGAAGTGGGGCGCTGCGCAGCGAGGCACGCGCGCGGGCTGGGAGAGCTGCGGCCGGACAGCCAGGGTTGGGATTTGAACGGCGCCGCAGGGGACCAGCTGGCGGAGATGGCGCGGCGGCTCAACCTGGTGCTACTGTTTCACGTCACGGAGCCGGGGTTCCGCTCGTATCCCGGGCGCGCGGGCTGCAAGCTCGAGTCGTTCCAGGCGTTCGCCAACAAACATCCCGACCTCTGGATCATCGGCGCGCACTTCGGCGGCGGGTTCTACACGGGAGACCCCGGCTCGCCTGCCTCACCTTTCGTCGACACCGCCGCACAACCGTTTCTCCATCCCGGCGAGCACGCACGCCGAGAGCTGGCCTGCGTGCCACTGGACCGCATCCTCTTCGGTAGCGACTTCCCGCTAATCTCGCAGGCCCGGCAGATCGCCGAGCTGCGCACCGCCATCGCCGAGGAGGGGCATCTTAGCGCCGCGCTGGGCCGAAACGCGGAGGCTTTGCTCCACGCGGCGAAGATCCGCCCCTGACCGTGAACCTCCGACTCTTCGTCGCCATCGAACTGCCTGCGGACGTTCTATCCACCCTCAACGACCTGCAGCACGAACTGCAGAGGGACGCGGCGCTCGCCCGCTTGCGGTGGGTACGGGCGGAGGGCATCCACCTCACGCTGAAGTTTCTGGGAGCAGTGCCCGCAGAGAAGCGCGGGGGGATCGAGGCGGCCGTTCAGCGCGCCGTGGCTGGCATCACGCCGTTTGAGTTGAGGTTCGGAAAGCTCGGGACGTTTGGCAGCAGGCGTTCGCCGAGAGTGTTGTGGGTGGATGTGGCGGGCGATACGCAGACGCTCGCTCGATTGCAAGAGCAGGTGGAGCGAGAGCTGGCGCCGCTCGGCTTTCCTTCGGAGGGACGAACGTTCTCGGCGCACTTGACGCTGGCACGCGTGCCGCCAGAGCGCGCGGCGGATGCGTCGGAGGCGCTGGCGGAGACCGTCGCGAAGAACGAAGCGCCGCGCGGGGCGATTGCGGCGAAGGAGCTGGCGCTGATGAAGAGCGACCTGCGTCCGGGCGGCGCGGTCTACACACAGCTGTTTGCAGCGCGGCTAGAGGATTAGGCGGTAGTAGTCGGCGGAGTCTTCGTAGCCGATGGCGGCGTAGAAGTCGCCAGCACGGCGGGTGGCGAGCGAGACGAGGACGCAGCCCCGCTCGCGGGCCCAGTCTTCGAAAGCGCGCATAAGAAGGCGGCCGAGGCCGGAGCGCCGGTGGGCTTCGGCGACAGCAAGCTCGTCGACCCAGGCGGTACGGCCGTTGGCGTAGAGCGTTGGGTGATCGAAACCGAGCAGGTAGCCGGCGATGTGGCCATCGGACTCGGCGACGAGAAGGACCGCGTCAGGCTGAGCGACAATTTCGGCGAATGAGGCGCGCCAGGCGGTCTCCTTGGTGGGGAAAGTGGTCGCGAAGTCTGTAGTGAGGGCGAGGATGGCGTCGGCGTCGGCGAACGTGGCGCGGCGGATCGTGTTCATGCGCACGGATTATACTGACCGAGGTATGACCGAACACGCCGCCAATCCACCCGCCGACGTCCGTGGCGACGGGTTTTTCGCCACTCTGCGCGCAGGCGGCGAGTTCTTCAAGCGAAACCTCACGCCGCGGACGGGCGTCGCCCTCACTGCGTGGCGCATCGAGACGCTGCTGATCACGCCGCTCTCCATCTTCTTCATCGAGACGCTTGGACGCTGGCGCGGCGCGTTTGCGATGAGCTTGGTGATGGCGGGATTCGCGGTTCTCTTTCTGCTGCTGCTGGCGGGCGAGCCGATCATGGCGGACTTCCGGCGCTGGCTGGGTGAGCGACGGTTCGGCCACTGGTCGATGCGCATCGCTGAGAGGCGGGACGCGACGGGCGTCGCCCAGCGTGCGATTTCCGTTCCCTTCATCGTGATGCTTCTCGGGCCGTTCTGGCGGGCGGTTACGGTGGAGACGTTTCTCGTGAGGAAGCCGATCGCGGCGCTGATTGCGGTGGGCGGGACGTTCCCCCACACGATGTTCTGGACGGGACTTGTGACGGCGAGTGCGTGGGAGCTGATCACGAAGCCGGCGCTGTGGTGGCTGTGGGACAACGGCGTGTCGCCGCTGTTCGGCCTGGTGTTCTGAGCGCGAGGTGTTTGGCGGATAAAGTCGGGATGCCGCGCTATGCCCAACCCCACCCCTCTAACAGGCGAAACCTCACGGCGCAGCCGCTCTATTCCCGGTAGCCCTCTGGGTGAGACTGGCGCCAGCGCCAGGCGGTTTCGATGATCGATCCGAGGTCTGTGTACTGGATCTTCCAGCCGAGCTCGGAGACGGCCTTCTCGTGTGAGGCGACGAGAATGGCGGGGTCGCCGGAGCGGCGGGGCTCTTCGCTGATCGCGATCTCGTCGCCGGTGACGCGGCGGGCGGCCATGATGACGTCTCGGTTGGAGAAGCCCTGGCCGTTGCCGAGGTTGTAGACGCCGCTCGCCGATTCGGTGCGATCGAGGGCGAGGAGGTGCGCGGCGGCGAGGTCGGAGACGTGGACGTAATCGCGGACGCAGGTGCCGTCGGGCGTCTCGTAGTCGGTGCCGAAGAGGGGGACGACATCTCGGCGACCGTCGGCGGCCTCGAGGAGGATCGGGATGAGATGCGTCTCCGGGCGGTGATCTTCGCCGCGGGTATCTGTCGCGCCCGCGGCGTTGAAGTAGCGCAGGGCGACGTACCGCATCTCAAACGCCTGCTCGTACCAGGGAAGCAGACGCTCAACGATGGCTTTCGACTCGCCGTAAGGGTTTACTGGTTTGATTGGCGCATCTTCGCGGATGGGCACTTCGTCGGGCTCACCGTAGACGGCGGCGCTGGAGCTGAAGACGAAGCGCTGGACGCCGTAGGTCACCATAGCGTTCAGCAGCGTGATCGTGCCGCCGATGTTGTTGGCAAAGTAGCGGCCGGGCTGCTTGACGGACTCGCCGGCCTGGATATAGCCGCCGTAGTTCACGACGGCGTGGAAGTTGTGCGAAGCGAAGAGGCGGTTGAGGGCGGTCTCGTCGCGGATGTCGGCGTGTACGAACTCGGCGTCGGGGTTGAGCGCCTGGAGGTGCCCCGAGACGAGCGAGTCGATGACGGTGACGTCGTGTCCGGCCTCAACGATCTGATCGACCGTGACGCTGCCGATGTACCCGGCGCCGCCGACTACGAGAATGCGCAAGAGCTAGCGCCGCCGCCGACGGTAGATGAAACGGGCGGGTGATCGCCAGACCGAAATTAGTTTGCGCAATGACAGGAGGAAAGGGACGACGACTACAGCGATGACGGCCCACAGGATAAAGCTGGCGATAAGCGAGAACTCAGAGGAAGTGTGGGGTCCGAAGGAATCCCACGTTGTGTCTTGAAATTCGACCCAGGGCCGTCGGACTTGGGACAGCAGAAGAGCTACGAAAAGACCTGTGACAGCCGTCCACACGACGGGATAATAGAAAGGCGAGCTCCAACGGCGGGCGTAACTTCGGATTTGCGCAACGTTCAGCCAGATGCCGCCACCGATGACTAGCAAGAATACTCCCAACAGAACCACCGGGGTCCAGTTCGATGATGAGTCGGAGCAGGTCTCCGGCGTGGCGTTTCCCTCATCGACGATGTTGCCGGAAGCATCAGTCACAGGCCCCTGGAAGCCGCTCGTACAGATTTGTGATGGGCCTAAAGCAGGCACGAGGAAGATAGTCCCTACGAACATCAAGATAAGAATTACCAACGTCGCCAAGGCAAACGCCGTGCCGAAGTACGGCTTGTCCGGCCTGCGGAAGTGAGTCGATGCTCGCATGCTCAGATTAGTCTAATCCCCCTGAGCGATTTGCGGCGCGCTAGTCTTCGTAGCGCTTGTAGACGAGGCAGGCGTTCTGGCCGCCGAAGCCAAAGCTGTTCTTCAGCACGACTTTGACGTCCGTCTGGCGCTTTTCGTTCGGCACGTAGTCGAGGTCACAGTCGGGGTCCGGGTGCTCGAGGTTGATCGTTGGGTGGATCCAGCCTGTGCGGATTGTCTGGATGACGGCGATCGACTCGATGGCGCCGGCGGCTCCGAAAGAGTGGCCGATCATCGACTTGGTGGAGCTGATTGGGACCTTGTAGGCGTCCTCGCCGAAGAGCTTCTTGATCGCCGTGGTCTCCGACTTGTCGTTGAGTTCCGTTGAGGTGCCGTGGGCGTTGATGTAGTCGATGTCCGTCGTCTCGACGCCGGCGTCACGGAGCGCCTCGGCCATCGCGCGGCGGGCCCCGTCGCCGTCTTCGCGCGGGGCGACGACGTGGTAGGCGTCGTTGCAGGCGCCGTAGCCGGAGATCTCGGCCAGGATCGGGGCGTTGCGTGCCTTCGCGTGCACAAGGTTCTCGAGCACGAGGATGCCAGCCGCCTCACCGGCGACGAAGCCATCGCGCTTGGCGTCGAAGGGGCGGCTCACCTTCTCGGGCGGGACGTCGTTGTTGGTGGAAAGCGCGCGGATCACGGCGAACCCGCAGAGGCCGACTTCGGTGAGCGCAGCCTCCGTGCCGCCGGTGATGACGGCGTCGACGCGACCGGAGCGGACGAGGTCGAGTGCGTCGCCGATCGCCTGGGTGCCGGCAGCGCAGGCGGTGATGACGGTGTTGTTGTAGCCGCGCGCGCCGAACTGCAGCGCGATGTGCGCAGCCGCCATGTTCGGAAGCATCTTGGGGAAGTAGAAGGGGTCGATCTTCATGCCGCCGCGGGTGTCGAGGGTGCGAACGGCTGCCTGTGACTCCTGCAGCCCACCGATTCCGTTGCCGATGAGCACGCCGACGCGATCACGATTGACCGTGTCCATATCGAGCTCTGCGTGCGTGAGCGCCTGCTTCGTCGCCGCGATGGCGAACTGGCTGAAGCGGCCCATACGGCGGGCGTCACGGCGGTCCATGTACTGCTCCGGGTCGAAGTCCTTGATTTCGCCGGCGACGTGCACGGGATACGACGAGTGGTCGAACGATTCGAGGATGCTGATGCCCGACTTGCCTTCGAGGGCGCTCTCCCAGAACTTCTCGACGGTCAGGCCGATCGGTGAGATCGCGCCCATGCCGGTTACTACGACCCGCGTGCCGTTCCTGCCGTTACCAGCGGCCATTCAATCCTCCAGTGAAAACGAGGCCCTCGCAAAGTACTCGCGCGCTTCTGCAGCCACGAAGAGAGACCCTGCAAGACATATTAACCCGCCTTCAATGTTAGCCGCCAACGCGAGGTCTATCGCCTCAGATACGGATTTGGCTTCTTCCACATTCACGCCCGCAGTCCGGAAAGCCTTGGCCACGCGCGCCGGTTCCATCGCCCGCGGGTGCTTCGAACGCGTCGCGATGACGCGCCCGGCTATGGGTGCAAGCTCTTCGACGAGGCCGACGACATCTTTGTCCCCGCCGGCGCCGATGATGAACGTCACGCTCGTTGCGGCGAAGTATTCGACCAGCGCCTCCCGCAAGCGGCGGGCGGAGTCGGCGTTGTGCGCACCGTCTGCGATGACAAGCGGCTCCTCGCACAGCACTTCGACGCGACCGGGCCAGCGCACGGACTCGAGGCCGCGGACGATCGCGTCGTCCGGGACGCCGAGGGATCGAGTGGCTGCGACGGCGGTGGCGGCGTTTTCCGCCTGGTGGCGGCCGAGGAGCGGGAGGCGTGCTTCGAGGCGAGCACCACCGCGCCCCCCGGTCAGGCTAAGAGCCTGACCCCCAGGGATGATGGGACCGTCGATCTGGACTGTCTGGCCTCGCGCGTCGTGCTCAACGACAGACCAGCGGTAGTCCGCCGCGACGTCGACAAGGCAAGCGTTCGCGCTGGCTGCGAAGGAGCGCACGACGGCGGCGGCTTCGCCGTACGGCTGCGGGGCGAGCACGGCGACGCAGCCCGGCGTGATGATCGCCGCCTTTTCCGCGGCGATCTGCTCGATCCGCTCGCCGAGGACGGCGGTGTGTTCGAACGACAGGGGTGTGATCACGGCGACTTCCTTCGATTCGAAGACGTTGGTCTGGTCGACGCGGCCTCCGAGGCCGACTTCGATCACCTGCGTTTGGACGCCAGCCTCTCGGAAGGCGAGGAAGCCAAGGGCGGTCAGGAGATCGAATGTGACGAGCGCGGTGTTGCCGTCGGCCCGCTCGGCTTCGATGGCGGCGCGCATTTCATCGACGAGCCGCGCGAAGGTGTCGCGGGAGATGGGTTCGCCGTTGAGGGCGATGCGTTCGGTGAAGTCGTGGAGGTGGGGGCTCGTGTAGAGGCCGGTGGTCTGGCCGGACGCGCGGAGGATCGACTCGACCATCGCCGAGACGCTGCCCTTGCCCTTGGAGCCAGCGACGTGCACGGTCCTGCGGCCGAGGTGTGGGTCACCCAGGCGGTGCAGGAGCGAGAGCATCGGGGCGACGTCCGGCCGCTCCTGGAAATGGCCGGTACGCTCGAAATCGGCGAAAGAGAGGAGGTATTCGATGGCGGCGTCGTAGTCCACGGGGCAATTGTACGGGGGGCTGACGTTCACGGGGCACAGCTCAGCCCGTTCGCCGCCTTAACGGAAGTTTTCCACATACTAGGCCCGTTTTCAGCGGCGCACATCCGGCGGGCACTGTAAGTTTGTTGACAGCAAACGCCGCGCGGTTCGACGCCAGAACCGCCCAAGACACACCGGGAGGCTACTATGGCCACTTCCAGCCGCGAAACGGCCCGCGAATCGGCCACTGACAGAGTGTTCGACTACTTTCTCGAGCGGCAGACGGCTCTCTTCGAGGCCATCCGCGCCTCGACGGACCGAACCAACCGCTTCAACAACAGCCTGATCGATGGGGCACGGCAGTCGTCGCAGGACTGGGTTGAGGTGGGCCGGCGCTGGCTCGACAAGCCGTCGGACCTGATCAGCCTCTGGGAAGGCGCGTCCGAGGCGTGGGGCAACGCCCAGCAGCGGAACCTGTCTCTTGTCCGCGAGTTCATCGAGAACAGCGTCGAAATGCAGCGCGAGAACTCGGAGGCGATCCGCCGCGGCATCGGCGACGTCCGCGAGGTGGTCGAGCGCGCGCAGGCGAACGCCCCGCAGTTCCTCCGCCGCGGCTGGCGCCGTGCCGAAAACGGCGCAGAAGAACGGACGGCGGCAACAGAGGCGTAGGCACGCACCCGGGCACATTCGTTTTCCCCGCAAAGCGAATCGCGTAAACGAAGCCGAGGCCATAAAGCCTCGGCTTCTTGTTGCCAGCGGGTCGTTTGCGAACGACCCTACTCCCGCAGCGCCAACCCAATCAGGCGGTACGCCAGCTTCGCGGCCAGCTGGGCGTTGGCCTTGGGGCCCAGCGCGGGCGTTAGTTCCGTGACGTCGAAGCCGACGATGCGGCGGCTATGGGCAACGGTGGCGAGCAGCTCCGAGACTTCGTCCCAGTGCAGACCACCGGGCTCGGGCGTGCCGACGGCGGACATCACGGAAGAGTCGAAGGCGTCGAGGTCGAAGGTGATGTAGACGTTCTCGGATAGCTGGTCGGCGATGCCCTGCGGGCCGAGGGCGCGGTATTCGGCGGGCTGGTAGAACGGGAGGCCGGCCTCCTTGAGCTCGTTGTGCTCTTCTTTTTCGGCGCTGCGCAGGCCGACCTGGACGATCCGCCCCGGGCGGACCACCTCGGAGATCCGGCGCAGGGTGCAGGCGTGGTTGTACGGCGAATCGAGGTAGGAGTCTTGGAAGTCGGCGTTCGCGTCGAAGGCGAGCACGGAGAGGCCGGGGATGCGCTTGGCGTGGGCGCGAGCTGAACCAATGGCGACGGTGTGCTCGCCGCCGAGGGTGACGACGAACTTGCCGGCGTCGATCTGCTCGCCGGCGACCTCTTCGATGCGGTTGACCATCGCCTCGGGGCCGCCGGTGTGCACGGCGAGCTCCGGCAGCGTGTGTATCCCGAAGCGGTACGGCTCCAGGCCGATGCCGATGTCGTACAGCTCCATGTTCCCGGACGCCTCAATAATCGCCCACGGCCCTTCACGAGAGCCGACCCAGCCGGACGCGGTGCTGTCGTACGGCACGGGCAGCACTACGACGCGGGCCCGGTCGTAGTTCGAGTAATCGTCCTCGATCCAGGCGAAGTTGCGTCGGGGAGTGAAGCGATCGTCGGCCATAGTTAAAGGGTCAGGGGTTAGCGGTCAGGGGTCAAGGGCAAGATTCGGGCGGGCGCCATGAGGCCCACGGCCCGCCGGAGCGAGCCGTGGGCCCTGGGTTTGAAGCTAGACCGCGGCGGCCGCGGCCTTCTTGAGCGTGGCCGGATCGGGCGCCGGCCCGGTGAAAGGCTCCAGGTTGCGCGGCAGGCTCTGGACGTCCATCTGTCGTAGCGAGAACCTCTTCTTGATCGCGTCCAAAACGGGCGTCGCGTCGAAATCCTTGCATGAAAAGACGTCGGCCCAGATCAGGCGCCGCTCCGGGAACGTGTGCATCGAGATGTGACTCTCGGCGATCATCACGAACCCCGAAACGCCCCAGTCTTCTGGTTTGCTGCCGACGTATCGAAGAACCTTGGGCTGCGTGATCTTGGACATCCCCATGAGTTCGGGGACCTCGTCCAGGATCACGCGAACCACATTTTCATCGGAAAGCTGGTCCGGATCACCTCCGTAGCCGTCGATGATGACATGCATCGCAATCCCTCCTTGCGGAAACTGGTGGCCACCTTCGCGATTGCGCGCCGATGACCGCAAGAGAGACCCCGCCCCCGCCTCCCGGCGAGAACGGTATATGGTCAATTTACAAGGACGAATGTTAACAGTCGGGGGTCAGCCCAGCAAAGGTTATCTCGAACAAATCTGGGCCAAATCGGGCTAATGCAGAATGAGAGCGTTTATTCTCTGGCCCGTAGCGTGAATTCTCTTCCGTTCTCTGGTTAAATCGGGTTTTCTCGGGTCATGCGAGACCCGTTATGGCGCACGTAAACTTTGCACACCGCGCACGATCGCCGACGCCGGCGAATCGATATTTGAGCTAGGCGCTGGCAGTGGCCAGGAAGCCCAAACAGCCGGCGAAGCATGAGACGACGATCAGAATGCCTGTCGCCCCTTCGCGCCCCTTCATCGCTATCGCCTTCAACATGTCCCCCCGCTCCTCTCCGCTGGTCCTCAGGTCTTTCGTTGCACCCCTGCGCCATGATTGTCCCGCGCGCAGGTGAACAGCGAGGTTAACCGGATGGGAACGGGGGTAAAGATGCGGTAAACAGTAGGTAGCGGGCGGGACTGTCAACGAATGGCCTTCCGCGGAACGAATTAACGAATGCGTTAGCGCAAGAGAGAGGCTTGTGCTGCTGGAGCGGCGAGCATGAGGGCGTCGAGGGCGATGCGGGACTGCACGTTCTCAACGAGGTAGGTGCGCGTCTCGATGATCGTCTGCAGGAACGAGGCGACCTCAGCGCGAGAGTGCTCGGCTGCGTCTTCGCGTAGCTCCTCGTCGCGGTCCAGGTTAGCGATGCGGTCGGCGGCGCCGGACTGTGCGAGGAGGACATCGCGCCACCAGGCCGCCCATTCGTCAAGCTGGCGGAGGACGGCGTCGCGGTCTCGCTTGAAGGCGTCGGAGAGCTTCTCGGCGAGGTCCATGCGATCGGCGACGGGGAGCCTGGCCAGGGACCGCGCCGTGTCCAGCACATCGCGCCGGCGTTCGAGGACTTTCGGGTCGTTGAGGGCGTCGATCGCCCAGCCAGGGCGGCCACCCGAGAGACGAGCGAGGAGGCGCGCATTGTCTGCGGTTGCGCCGCGGTCACGGAGGGCCGCCTCGATGTCGTCGGCAGCGACGAGGCCGAAGTCGATGCGGGCGCAGCGGGAACGGATCGTCTCGAGAAGCTTCTCGGAGTCGCTGGCGATGAGGACGAACGCGACGTGCGGCGGCGGCTCTTCCAGCGTCTTCAGGAAGGCGTTCTGCGCGCCGTCGGACATCTCCTCGCTCGGGTCGATGACAACGACTCTGGTACGGCCCTCGTAGGGGTTGAGAGAGGTGGCTTGCTGTACGTCGCGCATCTGCTCGACGCTTATCGCCTTGCGGGCTGGGCCATCGTCAGCCTCGACGCTGACGGTGAAGACATCGGAGTGGATGCCGTTTTCGATACGGCGGCACTGGTTGCACTCGCCGCAGGGCGGATCGCCTCCGGTGCAGTTGAGGGCCTGGGCGAGGCGCATGGCGGTAGTGGCGCGACCGGTGTGCTCGGGGCCGAAGAAGAGATAGGCGTGGGCCGGGGAGCCGCTCGCGACGGCTGCCTGGAGAGCGCTGATGGCCCGTTCGTTACCGGCGATGCGCCAGGGCATCAGATCGCGCTTCCTTCGATGAGGAGGACGCGTTCGACGGATTCGTCTTTCAGCGGGAGGTGCTTCTGACGTTCTTCATCCGCGGCATAGGCCTCGAAGTCCTGGCGCGATTCGAACGTGATCAGGTGGACTTCGTACGGCTGGCCGAGGGTCGTCGTGATAACGGCATCGCGGCCGGCTCGGGCCCGGTACAGGAGTTCGCCGTTGTATTTCGCGAGCAGCGGGAGCACATGGTCTTCGAAGCTGTGGAACGCATCTTCTTTGCCCTCGCGGAGGAAGATTAGCTGGGTGTAGTAGACGGTCACCGGAGGCTCTTGGGGTAGCGCTTGACGAAGTCGAAGATGCGATAGCCGGTTGGGCGCACGCGGATGCGCACCTGGCGCTTCACTCGCGGCAGGAGTTGGCCGAGGTAGGCGTCAGCGGCAGCGCCGAGGTAACGCTGAACGATGGGACGGTACTCAGCGGCCATGCCTTCAACGGGCTCGAGCGCGGCGTCGCCGTCGACGAGCAGGACGTTGTACGGCGGCGTCGCGGAGTCGATCGTCAGCGCGACAGCGGGGTTCTTCGCGAGGGCGCGCGCCTTCTCGGCTTTGGGGCCGGTGACCATGATGATGTCTCCGTCGATGTGGGCGAACCAGATCGGCACGACGCGCGGGCGGCCGTCG
This sequence comes from Dehalococcoidia bacterium, assembly GCA_041481535.1. Taxonomy (GTDB): domain Bacteria; phylum Chloroflexota; class Dehalococcoidia; order SM23-28-2; family RBG-16-64-32; genus DATKKM01. The sequence goes on from JBGPBZ010000001.1 coordinate 25,211, forward strand.
AGGCCGATATAGGCGAGACGGGCGAGGTTGGGTTCTTCGAGGAGCTTACGGACGACGGGGTCGTCGAGGGGGAGCGCACTCACGCGCCGAGGATAGCACGTGGCCTTGCCTTCAGCACTCAGCTGTCAGCAGTCAGCGCTTCGCTTGCGTATCGACGGCCTGATCGCTGTTGATGGCCGGTGGCTGAGAGCTGACTGCTGAAGGCTGGTCGCTACTCGCGCCGTCTTTGCGCCACTGCTGCTGTAGTTGCAGCGTCATTGGCTGCTTACGGGTCGTTCCGGTCCCTCGGTTGTGGTTTTGCATGAGCTTGGCCTCGGTGGTTCTGGATTTGGTAACTGGACTCACGATCGTTTTTACAGGTAGACAAGTGCGGTCGGCGAAACGTTGCGCACCGGTGGACAATAACGGTGTGACATTCGTCACCTTTCGCCGGGAAACCAGCCGCATATACTGAGGCGCGTGACCGCGATCTTTGCCGAGGCGCTCGTCCGCCACTTCCCGCCCGACATCCGCGCCGTCGATGGCATCGATCTCGACATACAGGGCGGCCAGATCTTCGCCTTCCTCGGCGCGAACGGGTCGGGGAAGACGACCACTGTCCGCATGCTGACAACGCTCATTCAACCGACGAGCGGGCGCGCAAGCGTGCAAGGCCTCGACGTCGTGAAGGACGGGCAGCGGGTGCGCGAGCAGATAGGCGTGGCGCTGCAAGAGGCCTCGCTCGATGACCTGCAAACGGGCCGCGAGTTGCTGACGCTGCAAGCACGCCTCTACCACGTTCCCTCCCGCGAGGTGACGACGCAGGTCGAGCGGCTGCTGGGGATCGTCGACCTGGAGGACGCGGCCGACCGGCGTGTGAAGACGTACTCCGGCGGCATGAAGCGGCGGCTGGACCTGGCGGCAGCGCTCGTGCACAGGCCCAAGGTGATCTTCCTCGATGAGCCGACGACCGGGCTCGATCCGATCAGCCGCGAGGCGATCTGGCGCTACGTCGTCGAGTTGAACAGCGGTGACGGCGTCACGTTTTTCCTGACGACGCAGTACCTGGAGGAGGCGGACCGCCTGGCGCACGACGTCGCGATCATGGACCGCGGGAAGATCGTCGCGCGGGGATCACCGGAAGAGCTGAAGGCCTCGATCGGCGCGGACAGGATCACGGTGCGGGTGCCGGACGACGAGGACGCGCTGCTGAAGAGAGCCGTCGAGGCGCTTAAGTCCGTGAACGGGTTCGAGGACGCGCGGATCTCCGAGGGGACGGTCGTGATCTACGTGCGCGATGGGAAGTCGGCCGTCGCGCCGATTGTGCGGGCATTGGACGAGCTGGGGGTGCCGATGGAGGAGATCAGCGTGTCGCGGCCGACGCTGGACGACGTATTCCTGCGCACGACGGGGCACAAAATGGAGCAGGACGACCTGCTGGGCGCGCCGGCGAGGAGCCAGCTGTGATCCGGCTGGCGTATTACACGTTCGTGCTGATGAAGCGGGCGCTGCGCGAGACGATCCGGCAGCCCGGCTTCGAGGCGCAAAACATCTTCATCCCGATCTTCTTCTTCGCAGTGATTACGGCGGCCATCGGAAACACAGCGGGCCGCGCGTTCGGAGTGGACAACTACACCGGGTTCCAGATGCCGGTGGCGATCCTGCAAGGCATCGCGGGCGCCGCCAGCGTCTCGTCGTTCGGGATGGTGACAGACATCGAGCGCGGGTACTTCGACAAGCTGCTGCTGACGCCGACGCCTCGGCTGGCGCTCGTGCTGGGGCGGCTGGCTTCGGACGGGGTGCGCGTGACGCTGCTGACAGCGCTGATCATGACGATCGGTATCATCGCGGGGGCGGGGATGGAGGCGGGCGTGGGCGGGTTCATCGTCATCTTGCTGCTGGGTGGGATGTTTGGCGTCGCGTACGCGGGTATCGGGCTTTCGATTGCGCTGCGGACGGGGAGCGCGCAGGCGTCGCAGGCCGGCTTCCTGGTGTTCTTCCCGCTACTGTTCCTTTCGCCCGCCTTCGCGCCCAAGGACAACTTCGAGGGTTGGCTCAAGTTCCTGGCGACGATCAACCCGGTGACGTACATCCTTGAGGGGATGCGATCGCTGGTGCTGGACGGCTGGGAGTGGGAGAAGCTGGCCTACGCCTCGCTGGCGATCGCCGGGCTGGGGGCGTTCACGCTGACGCTGACGATGCTGTCGCTGCGCTACCGGATCCGGTAGATCGCCCGTCAATTAGGCTGACAGTTCCGCTATCAACTTTGCTGCGTGTAATCGTGGACATTTGTTCGGCGTCCTCGTACAATAACCGTGGATACGCGCATGGCAAAGGACTATTACAGCACGCTCGGCGTCAAGAAGGGCGCCACCCCGAAGGAGATCAAGTCTGCCTTCCGGAAGCTGGCCCGCAAGCACCACCCGGACGTGAACCCGGGCGATAAGTCGGCGGAGGAGCGCTTCAAGGAGATCAACGAGGCGCACGACGTCCTCTCCGACACCGACAAGCGAGCGAAGTACGACCGCTACGGCGAGAACTGGGAGCAGGCGGAGGCTTACGAGAAGGCGCGGGCGCAGTACGGCGCCGGCGGCCCCGGGGGTCACTCCGAGACGTTCACGTTCGACATCAACGATCTGCTCAGGCGCCAGGGCCAGGGTGGCGGGCGCACGCGGACGGGCGGCGGCGGGTTCGACTTTAACGACGTGCTGGGCGGGATCTTCGGAGGCGGCGGTGGTGGCCGTCGTCAGGGGCCGATGCGCGGCCAGAACGTCGAGTACGAGACGGAGATCACGCTGGAAGAGGCGTACAACGGGACGACTCGCACGTTGCAGTTGCAGGGCGAGGAGCCCTGCCCGACCTGCGGAGGCGCCGGCCATATCGGCGATGCCGTTTGCCACACGTGCAGCGGCGTCGGCTCCGTGGCCCGCCCCAGGCGGATCGAGGTGAAGATACCGGCCGGCGCGCAGACGGGCACTCGCGTGCGGATTGCGGGCGAGGGCAGCCCCGGCATGGGCGGCGGACCGCGCGGCGATCTTTATGTCGTGACGAACGTTCGGCCACACTCGAAGTTTGAGCGCAAGGGCGACGACTTGATCGAAGAGATCGCGGTGCCGGTGGAGGACGCGGTGCTCGGCGGCGAAGTCGAGGTGCCGACGATCGCGGGCAAGCGCGTGGCGATGAAGGTGCCGGCGATGACGCAGAGCGGGCGCCAGATCAAGCTGAAGGGCCTCGGGATGCCGAACCTGAACGGCCGCGACAAGGGCGACCTCGTTGCGCGCGTAAGGGTAGTGATCCCGGACGAGGTGTCGGAGGACGAGCGCGCGCTGTTCGAGGAGCTGCGGGAGATGCGGCGCAATGGGCATGAGGTGAAGTCATGAAATACGACTACCTGACCAATGAGCTAACCGATTGGTACAAAATGGCACAAGAGCGCGACCGACTTGCCATCCAGCATTCCGAGTCGATCCTCGGGGCAGAAATGGCCGTGTTCGTTCAGGGGATGGGTCTCTCTCGGACGCTACTTGATTTCGTGTTGCATGGAGAAGGCCAAGTGCATGACGAAGCACTCAAGGCCAAGATGGGCGTCGCGGACAGAATGTTCCTACTGCTTTGGGCGTCTTGGCACGATACGTTGACGGGACGATACACCGCAGCCGCTGAGCATTGGCGCAGTTTACTTGAAGCGCCCAATTTCCTGCTCGCCTTTACCTGGGATCCATCATTAGCTGAGAGATGGATCAAAGGAGACGATGTCAAGTTCGAGAAGGTGCGGAAGGCAATTCGGAATGCGCTGAAGGACGAAGGCTCGAGCGACTTCGCCAGAGAATGGGACCAACGACACCTTCGAGACGACAGGGCTGTTCAAGCGTTTTCGCATACGAGCACAAAGGCCATCTACTCTATGCTCGCGACGGCGACAGACGAACGTGGGAATCTCGGGTATCAACTAAGGAGTGAACTCTCAGTTGATCGGACGAGAGAACTCTGCATCTTTCTAGCGAAGGATGCTTGGGAGCTAGCGCGCGCATGTGGGGCGGCCTTCTCAGACAACACCAAGGTAGCTGAACTCTGGGGAGGGCCCGGCAAGATATTGCTCGAAGAGAATATTGGAAGGCTCACGGACGCTCTATCGGAGTTGGAAGCGCCTAGTGCGGCGGTGAAGTCATGAACGAAAGACAAACGTACGACGAAGAAGTGCCGTGTTTCGTGATCAGCGTGGCGGCGCGGATGGTGGGGATGCACGCGCAGAGCCTGCGCAACTACGAGCGGATGGGGCTGATCCAGCCCGGGCGCTCGCAGGGGCGGGTGAGGCTGTACTCGCAGGCCGATATCGAGCGTCTACGGAACATCCAGCGCATGGTTCAGGACCTGGGTGTGAACCTTGCCGGGGTGGAAGTGATCATGAACATGCGCGAAAGCATGCGGCGAATGGAGCACGAGATGGACCGCCTGCGCGAGAAGCTGCAGGAGTATCGGAACAGGACGCTGCCGGCGGTGAAGGGGCGGGCGACGGGATGAAGAAGAACCCAGGACGTGAGATAACCAAGCGGATCGACGAACTAATCGGTCGGATGAAGAGGTTCAACGTTTACGGGTCGCACCTTGCCTACTCGGATGCGGACGTCGAGATACTAAAGAACGACATTCGCGAATTCGCTCGAACGCTTCCAGAATCGGAGACTGGCAAGATTCTCGAGATTCTGAGATACACCCACCTTCGGGGATCTCTCGCTCGAAGCTCTGACCACTTTTGGACTGACTACGGTCATTCTCTGACAACCCAATTCGAGCTCATCAAACATCGCATCGCAAGAGGCCAAGTGGCTCTTGAGGAGCCGAACCTCGACATCCTGATCGACCCCAAGACACCACACTCGGCGTATGTGGCGCTACGTCAAATAATCGAGACGGTTCAGAGCGACATCATGATGGTTGATGCCTGGATGGATCGGATTTTGTTCGACCTCCTAACTAACCTAAAGAGTCCCTCACAGGTTCGATTTCTGACCCGGGCAGACTTCTTGCCGGGAGACTTCGCGATTGAAGCTAAGAAGTTTGGACAACAATACAACCACAAAGTGGAAGTTCGCATTCACCCAGACGTGCATGATCGATACCTGCTCGTCGATGGGGCTGCGTTTGCGACCGGGGCATCATTCAAAGACTTCGGACGAAAGATGTCATACGTCATGAAGGTTAAGGACATGGCCGCACCGACAATTTCCATGCTGGAGAAGAGATGGCAAGAGGCCTCACCCTCTAAGCGAGCCGCGCCGAATGCCGAACAGGCTAAGCAGAAAGTAGAACGGAAATGATGAGACAGGATAGGTTTACAGAGGGCGCGCAGGAAGTGCTGGCGGCGAGCCAGGAGCTCGTGCGCAAGGAACGCCACTCGCAGTGGGACGTGGAGCACGTGTTGCTGGCGCTGCTGCAGTACGACAAGGGCATCACGCCGGAGATCTTCGCCAAGCTGGGCGTCGATACGGAACGGCTGCGCGCGGCGGTGCGAGAGGCGCTCGACAGGTCGGGGAAGCTGCAGTACGAGGTGGTGCAGATTTTCACGACGCCGCGCATTGTGAAGATGCTGGAAGCGGCGAACGCGGAGGCGGAGCGCCTGAAGGACGAGTACGTCGGCGTGGAGCACATGCTGGTCGCGATCACAGATGAGCGCGACGGCGAGTCGGCGCGGATTCTGCGCGACTTCGGCATCGACAAAGAGAAGGTGTACCGCGCGCTGCAAGAGGTGCGCGGCGGCGCCAAGCTCGACAGCCCGACGGCGGAGTCGAAGTACAAGGCGCTCGACAAGTTCTCGATCGACCTGACGGAGGCGGCGCGGCAGGGCAAGCTCGACCCGGTGATTGGCCGCGACGACGAGATCCGGCGCGTGATGCAGATCCTGAACCGGCGCACGAAGAACAACCCGGTGATCATCGGCGAAGCCGGCGTCGGCAAGACGGCGATCGCGGAAGGCCTGGCGCAGAAGATCGTGGCCGGAGACGTGCCGGAGAACCTGAAATCGAAGCGCGTGCTCGCGCTCGACATGGGCGCGATGGTCGCAGGCTCGAAGTTCCGCGGCGAGTTCGAGGAGCGCCTGAAGGCCGTGATGGACGAGATCAAGCGGGCGCGCGGCGAGATGATCATCTTCATCGACGAGATCCACCAGGTGATGGGCGCGGGCAGCGCTGAGGGATCGATCGACGCGTCGACGATGATGAAGCCGGCGCTGGCCCGCGGCGAGCTGCAGTGCATCGGCGCGACGACGCTGGACGAATACCGCAAATACATCGAAAGGGACGCCGCGCTCGAGCGGCGGTTCGCACCGGTGTACGTGGACGAGCCTTCGGAGGAAGAGGCGATCGCGATCCTGAAGGGGCTACGCCCGCGCTACGAGGCGCACCACAAGGTGAAGATCACCGACGAGGCGATCGAGGCGGCAGTGCAGCTTTCGTCGCGCTACCTGACCGAGCGCTACCTGCCGGACAAGGCGATCGACCTGATCGACGAGGCCAGCTCCAAGCACGTGATCGACGCGCAGAGCATGCCTGCGAACGTCCGCGAGCTGCAGAAGCGGGTCGAGGAGCTGGAACGCGAGCAAGAGGCGGCGGCCGGGCGCGAAGACTGGGAGCAGTCGGCGAGCATCAAGCAATCGCTCGAAGGCGCGCGCTCGGAATTCGAGTCGGCGCGTGATGGGTGGCTAGCTGAGACGGGGCACGACGACATGACGGTGGACGAGCACGACATCGCGGAGCTGGTACACAAGATCACGGGCATCCCGGTGAGCCGGATGCTGGAAGGCGAGCCGGAGAAGCTGCTGCAGATGGAGGAGCGACTGCACGACCGCGTGATCGGGCAAGACCGGGCGATCGAGGCGGTGTCGGACGCGATTCGTCGCGCGCGGGCCGGACTGAAAGACCCGAACAGGCCGATCGGATCGTTCATCTTCCTCGGGCAGACGGGCGTCGGGAAGACCGAGCTGGCGAAGGCGCTGGCCGAGTTCATGTTCGACGACGAGGAAGCTATGATCCGTCTAGACATGAGCGAGTACCAGGAACGGCACACGGTGTCGCGGATGATCGGCTCGCCACCCGGCTACGTCGGCTACGACGAAGGCGGCCAGCTGACCGAAGCGGTGCGCAGGCGGCCGTACCGGGTGATCCTGCTCGACGAGATCGAGAAGGCGAACCCGGAGGTGTTCAACGTCCTGTTGCAGATGCTCGACGACGGGCGCCTTACAGACGGGCACGGGCGCACGGTGGACTTCCGCAACACGGTTGTGATCATGACCTCGAACCTGGGGACGGAGGCGTTCCACAAGCCGCAACTCGGGTTCGGGCTGCCGACGAGCAAGCCGTCCGAGACGGAGCGCGACAAGCAGAAGGCCGAGATCGAGAAGGCGCTCCGCCAGACGTTCCGGCCGGAGTTGCTGAACCGCATCGACGACATCATCATCTTCGACCCGCTGACTGAGGACGACCTGAAGCGCATCGTGGAGTTGCTGCTGAACGACGTGGCGGAACGCCTCGGCGACAAGCACGTCGAGTTGCAGCTGACCGACGCGGCGAAGGCGGCGCTGGTGCGCGAGGGCTACGACCCGGTGTACGGCGCGCGCCCGTTGCGCCGCGTGATCGAGCGCCGCATCGCGAACCCGCTTTCGAAGCGGATCCTCTCGGGCGAGTTCGCAGACGGCGACTCCGTGGAAGTGACGTACGCGGACGGAGAGTACGCGTTCGCGAAGAAGACGGCCGCCACGAACGGACGCAAGAAGGAGCGGGTGACGGTCGAGGCGTAACGGAAACAGTAGAGAACGAGAGGCGCTCGCTTTCGCGAGCGTCTCTCGTCTAATCCTGTGTTAGTAGCAGATGAATCAGCGGACGCTCTGACAATGGTTTGCCTCCGGGGAGCAATAGCACCAATTGATTGAGCTGTTCCTCTGGTGCGTTGCCTATTACGTCCAAGGCTATGGATCTTGCTGATAGCCAAAGCGCAATCTTGTCGACGTTCTTCTCGTGGCCAGCCGCGATGCTGACTGTAAATTCGTAGAGTTCTTCGTCGTACGCGCACAACACTTGGCTGTTGGTCAGCAAGAAGACTATCGCTGCCGCCAGTCCCATTCGCTTGTTCCCATCCATGAACGGGTGATCGAGGATGATCGAACGCATGAGAACCGCGGCCTTGGCAAAGTCGCCGACATAGGCCTCCTCGCCAAATGCTGATTGTCGGGGGAGAGCGAGGACACCTTCGAGGACATCGCGACCGCGTTCGCCAAGCAACGACAGGACGGGCATTGGGTCGTCTGGCTGAGAGAATACTTCGACTGCGAGTTCGTACGCGACTGTGTTCAGATCGTCGAAGGACAGGTAGTTAGTCGAGGCTAGTCCTTCTGGAGGCGCTCAAAGACTTTCTTGTGCGCCCGAGCAATCGCCTTCGAGGCGCCGCGAACAGTAGTAACTTCCCGGATCTTTTCCTGAGATAGCCGGTTCTTGGGTGCTTGCTTACGCGTCGATTTACTCGTGACCATATCTGTCAAATATTACCACGCCTACGGGCCCAACCCGCCGATCTTGTACTTGACAGCGACGGAAATCGTGCCCGAGCCGGTGTTGACGAGGTCGATCGTATCGCACCCGATGGACTGTTCGCCGGACGGACCTTCGGCGACCTTCACATCCGAGCCGCTGCGTTCGATCTGCCACTGGAGGGTGACGTTAGCGGGCGGGTAGGGGTCCTGGACCTGCCAGGTGAAGTCGAACTGGAAGTTGTCGCAGGATGGCGTGCTCCCCGCCGCCTCGGCGATGGCCTGCGGGTCGAACGGATAGATTTCGCCGGGGCCGAGTTCGGCGGTGGCGTCGCCGCTTGTGATCAGCGTCACCGCTTCGTCCAGCGTAGGCTCGGCGGGCGCAGGGATGGGGCCCCCATTGGCGGTTGTCGGCTCAGCCGAGGCAGTTGGCGCGCCGGACTTCGTACCGATCGGGGAGATCGTACCGGACGGGGTGTCGTCGCCGCCGCAAGCGATCGCGAGCACGAGGGTGGAGAGCGCGAGGACGGCGAGGGCGGCGCGAATCACTTCGGGAGGCGCTCTTCGAACTGCTGGAGGCGTTGCTCGAGCCGTCGCTGCATGTAGGAGGCGGTGAAGTCGCCGCGAGTGCGCTCGAGGATGCCACGCATGGCGTCAGCGGTGCGGCGGAGGCCGGCGGTGACGGCTTCGGGGTAGTCCATCGTGACGAGCGCGTCGTAGATGTCGCCCATCACCTGCAGCGATTCTTCGCAGTGCTCGATATCGCCCGCGCGCATTGAGTCGAGGAGGTGGCGGCGCAACTCGCCGACTGTCTCGCCGAGGCCGTTGAGGTAGGACGCCGCCATTACGCCGATGTCCTGCGGCGTCGGCAGGGAGCGCCCCGCGATCAGGGCGAGCGTGCAGTTCGCCTCGGCGTATTCCTTCTGGGAGTCGTGAACGAAGCCCGCGTAGTAGATGTCGCGGTGCTCGGCCAGCAGCTTTTCGACTTCGTCGAGGTTGGCTCGGCCTTTGCGGAGGAGCACCTCGGCTTCCTCGAAGTTGCGGCGGTGGACGTTGCGGATGGCGTTGGCGGAGAGGCGGATGACCTCGCGGGTGAGAGCGAGCGCGCCTTCGCGAGCCTTGTGCTTGGCGTCGAGGTAGGCGCGGACTTCGTCGGCTATTGCGTTGAGGCCGTCAGCGTTCATTGGGCGCAATCATAGCACCGCGCGTAGAGTGTTTCGCTTACAGGTCTTTCACCGGGTCGGGGAACTCCCCTTCGCGGGCGGCGTCGATCATCTTGCGCGCCTCTTGCGGCATGTCCATACCGAACTCGTCGAACTTGCGCTCGGCCCAGCGGCCGATCTGGCGCGGGTCTTTGTAGTCTTCGAGGCGGCTTGGCTCGGAGGAGTACCGCTCTGCGATGTCGCTCTTTGATTGATGGTGCGCGAACTTGGAGAAGACGCGCTCCAGTTTCTTCGAGCCGCAGTGCTTGCACTCGGCGGTCGTGGGCGCGTCGGCGCTGCGCGTGAAGACACTCGTGAGGCGGCTGCACTTGGCGCACTTGTATTCGTAGATGGGCATGCGTCTAGATTAACAAACCTACAAACCGACGAACCCACAAACCTACAGGTCGTCTCCGAACGAATCGGCGTCGCCGTCGTCATCGTCCGACATCTCGCCGGATTCCATGCGTTCGAGCTCGCCCTGCATGTCGGCGTCGAGTGGCTCACCCATCTCGCGGCTCATTTTGCGGACCCATTTGGCGACGGAACGCGGGTCGTTCTCGTCGACATCGCCGAGGCTGGATTCGGCGCCCTCGAGGCCGTCGCCACCGCGGAGGACGGCGATCCGGGAGAAGATGCGCTCGGTCTTCTTCGAGCCGCAGTGCTGGCAGGCGGGTTTGGCGACAGAGGTGACGCTGCGTACGAAGACGGACGTGCGCTTGCGGCAGCCGGCGCAGCGGAACTCGTAGATCGGCACTACCAGCCCTCCCCGGCGCGCGTCTCTGCGATCTCCTCGCGGACCTCGCAGACCTTGAGATAGGGGCAGAAGCCGCAGTGCGGGGCGATCGTCGGTAGAAAGTCGTGCACGTCTTCCATCGCCTGGACGGTGGCGAGAAGCTCTTCGCGGGCGCGGCGCTTGTCATCGTCGGAGAAGTCCATCGTCCAGACGGAGCCGTCGTCGAGGTACCAGAATGACGCCTTCGAGACGCTGCGGCCGAGCTTGGCCTCCACGAGGAGAGCGTAGAAGATGAGTTGCTTCGGGTCGATCTCCTCGGGCTGGGTGCCGGTCTTGTAGTCGATGATATGCAGCGTGCCGTCCGGCTCTTCGTCCAGGCGGTCGAGGCGGCCGAAGAGCGTGACGCCGGGCTCGACCTCTTCCTGGAAATACGGCTCGACCATGAATGGGCGGGCGTCGATGTCGAACTTCAGCGTGAAGTTGTTGAGCTGGCGGAGCGAGGCTTCGTAGTGCTCCTCGACGCCGGCGATGCGGTGGTAGTTCGGCGTGAGCGCCTGCCAGCCATCTTTGAACATGTCGAGGAGGCGGTCGTGGCTGCGCTCGTTCTCGGGAACCTTGGTGAAGAAGTCGCAGAGCACGCGGTGGACGAGGCTACCGGCCGTGTCTGCGGGCCGCAGGCGTGGCTTCACGCGGCCCTCGTCCTTGTTGACGTACTGGTATCGGAAGCGGAGGCGGCAGGCTTCGAAGACGCGGACTTTGAGGGGCGAGACACGGGCCATCGGAGTAATTGTAGGTGCGGAACGCACGATTTTGTGAAAACGTGACGCGGATAACTTCAGAGGCTGGCTACCTATGGTATTGTTTAGGCAATCGATCCCAGCATACCGGCGAGGGGTATATGAGTAGCGAGGCGTCAGCTCGAACGCAGGCGGGCCTGAGGGCGTTGCTAAACAGGAGGGCTCGCGAAATCAAGGCGAACATTGACGTTGTCCTGAGGTGGCGCCCGGGGTGGAAAGACGGCGCCGAGATATTCCTCCTGGCCTCGACCCTGCCGCTCTACTACCTGGTGCGCGGCGTTACGAACAGCGAAAACCACATCAACCAGGCTGTGTCGCGCGGCGTCGACATCATCAACATCGAGAACAGCCTCGGCATCTTCTACGAAGTGCAGTTACAGCACTGGGCGCTGCACTACGACTGGTTGATAACGTTCCTCAACGCGTTCTACCTGTACGGGCATCTGCCGGTGATTGGCGCGCTCGCGGTCTGGATGTACTTCTGGCACCGGCCGCAGTACCTGGTGATGCGAAACGCGTTTCTGGTGTCGGGCGCGATCGCCCTGATCTTTTACGTCAACTTCCCCACTGCACCACCGCGGCTGCTCGATGCTTCCGGATACCACTTCGGGTTTGTGGACACGATCCTGGACCAGTACAAGACGAGCCGGCCGGACACGCCGTCCTGGTTCGTGAACGAGTACGCGGCGTTCCCCAGCATGCACATCGGCTGGAACTTGCTGGTCGGTATCTCAATCTGGCTTTCGACCAGGAATGTGCTTATGCGTGCGTTTGCCGTGGTCATGCCGTTCACGATGTTCTGCGTGATCATACTCACCGGCAACCACTACCTGCTGGACGCGGCGGCCGGGATCATAGTGATGCTGATCGGCCTCGGGATTGCGTTTGGGGGGAAAGCTCTGATACAGCGGGTGATCTCGCCTGACAGCAGGACCGCGAGGGAGAAGGGCTGGGTGCGGTGGGTGTACTGGCTCTTCGGCGTGCCCGACAAGAAGGACGCTGGACTGACTGCTTCGCAACCCGCATAATTTTTCGCAGTGCAAGTTAAAGGCCTGCTCGCCGCCGTTCCCCGCGTACTCTTCACCAACGCGCCGATTGACGCCCAACTTATCATCACCCGCCGCTGCAACTTGAGCTGCGGCTACTGCGCCGAGTACGACAACTTCTCTGAGCCGGTGCCGCTCGACGTGCTAAAGGAGCGCATCGACGCGCTGCACAAGCTGCACTCCGCGAACATCACTCTGCTCGGCGGCGAGCCGCTGATGCATCCCGACATCGCCGAGATCGTGCGCTACGCGGGGCGCAAGGCGAACGTCAGCATCGTCACCAACGGATTCCTGCTCCGCAACGGCGTGATCGAGGCGCTAAACCAGGCCGGACTGAACAACCTCACGGTGAGCGTCGACACGTTGAAGGCAGACCGCACGCGCTACATCCAGAAGTCGTTCCAGTCGCTGAAGACACGGCTGCTGCGCCTGCAGAACCTGGCGCGGTTCGACGTGCACGTGACGGCGGTCCTCTGCGACTCGTCGAAGGACGACTTCCGGGAGCTGGTGCGCGAGGTGCAGGGGATGGGCTTCCGGATGTCGATCAACCTGCTGCACAACGCGAAGGGCTACATCACGATCGAGGGGCAGCCGTACCTTGACCTGTTCGAGGAGTTCTACCGCGAGGGCAAGCCGTTCACGTTCCTCGACTACGAATACGGGAAGGCGCTTCTCTCGGGCGAGCGGCCGGACTGGGCGTGCAAAACGGGCTCGCGCTACCTCTACGTGGACGAGCACGGCGACGTCCAGCTCTGCGCGTCACAGCTTGGGCGCAAGAACTTCGTGAAGCCGATCGTGGACTACACGTCGGAGGACTTGAACCGCAACGCGAAGACGGCGAAAGGCTGCGAAGAAGGATGCTCGGTGGGCTGCGCGTTCCGCTGTTCCGTGATCGACAACGACAAGCCGGCGTTTGTCAGCGCAATCGTCAAAGGCGGCCTACGCGGGACAATTTTTGACAACGGGCGCGCGAAGAAGCGCGCACCGAAGTTGCATCCGGAAGTCGCGCTCAGCGACGAGTAGGGGTCGTTCGCGAACGACCCGCCCTCACGCCCCTATCACCGCGTTCTCGTAGTGGTTCAGCGACAACAGTCGGCCGGCCGGCGCGAAGTCGATGGCGATGACGTCGATGCGGAGACCGGCGTCCGGGGCGTGTTCGGCGGCGTAGGCTTCGGCGAGGGCGATAAGGCGGCGCTGCTTGGCGGGCGTGACGGCGTCGGTGGCGGTTCCCATGCGGGATCCGCGACGAGCCTTCACTTCGACGAAGACGATGGTGCCGCCGTGCTCGGCGATGATGTCGATCTCGCCTTCAGCGCAGCGGTAGTTTGTTTCGCGAATGCGGTAGCCGTTGGCCTGGAGGTGGTGGAGGGCGAGGCGTTCGCCGAGTTGGCCGAAGGCGCGGCGCGGGTTGGCGAGGACCATGGGGTTAGTGTGGGCCGGCATTTCGATCGCGTGAAGAGATGAATGGCACTGAGCCAACTCACGATCTGTTTTGGGTGGCGTTTTGCGCAGGTATAGCGTTCGGGCGGCCCGAGGGCACGCCCCTACGAGATGGCCCCTAGTACTTGTTCGGCGTGCCAAGGCGCTGCTCAGACTAGACCGCTGTGTTCACGTATGAATTCCATGATCCTCTGGCGGCCAGATACGACGAATCGATACTTCTTGCCGTCCTTGGTCAACACTAGAAGCCCGTTTGGAACTACACCTAGCGTGTTCTTGAGGGTAACCTCTCGCACGTCGGACATCGGGATTTCGGTCTCACCGGTTTGCAGGTTGAAGCGGTGCGACTTGAAGAGCAATGTATCCGGAGTTAGAAACAGCCTTCCCCCCACGGACTCAATCCCGCGAAAGAGGTTCGCCGCGACGTCAAATCCCTCCGACCCCTCGTGTGTCGTTTGCGGCTGTAAGGGCGCGCCCGCATTCTCGGTGTGCGCCGAGCTGGAAGCATGCGCGTCTCCGGCATGGCCCCGGCGACGATCGTATTCGGACCGTGCCGCGGAATTTCCCAACACTTCGAATGCAGCATTGATCTGCTTCATCCGTTCCGACGCGTCGACTCGAGTGTTGACATCAGGATGGTACTTTCGGGCCAGTCTCCTGTATGCCGCGTCAATCACTTCCGCTTCGGCGGAAGGGTGGACTTGCAGGATCTCGTAGTAATCGGGCTCTTGAGCCATGGCGCTCCGCTAGTATTTGCCCTGGCGTTCGAAGATTTTACGGGGGTTGTCGACGGTCATCTGGGTGACCATGGCGTCGGTGACGCCGCTTTTCTTGAGGGCGGGGAGGATGTCGTCTGGGATGTGGTTGAAGTGCCAGTTGGGGACGAGCTTGGCCATCAGGCCGGGGTCGGCCCAGGCGAAGTGGCAAGCGGCGTCGTGGGAGAGGACCATCTGGCCGGCGTAACCCATCTCGCACATCTTGACGATCGTATCGACGCGCTTGGCCATCTCGAGGAAGATGTCGATGCCGAAGCGGTCCATGCCGATGAACGAGCCACGGTCGCAGATCTTCTTCAGGTAGTTGGTGTCTGTGGTGTCGCCGCTGTGACCGATGACGACGCGGCTGAGATCGACGCCCTCGCTTTCGAAGACGTCCTGCTGCTTGAGGCCGACTTCGCTGGCGGCGTGGGTGTGCGTGGAGATCGGGACACCGGTGCGGCGGTGGGCCTGGGCAGAGGCGCGGAGGATGCGCTCAACGTCCGGGGTGACGCCGGGCTCGTCGGTGGCGCACTTGATGATGCCGGCCTTGACGCCAGTGTCCATGATGCCGTTCTCGATGTCGCGGGCGAAGAGGTCGGCGATGAACTCGATGGGGCGGCCGCTCTGCGCGGAGAAGTAGTGCGGGACTTCCCAGTAGATGCCCGTGGCGACGATGACTTGCATCCCGCTGCCCTTCACCACATCTTTGACGAACGGGATGTCCCGCCAGTCGGCGACGGTGAGGTCGACCAGCGTCTTCACTCCGCGCGACTGCACATCCTTCAGCTTCTGGATGGCGATTGCGGTCTCGGCCTTGCGGTCGAAGATCGGGAAGTTCTCCTTCATGCCGGGCGAGTGCACGATGATGTGCTCGTGCATGAGCGTGAAGCCGAGGTCCTTGGTGTCGAGCGGGCCGGACACGGAGTTAACGGTAGGCATGGCGTCTCCTTCTAAAGTAGGCGCGCCCGATTATACGTCAGCGCTCAGACGATGGCAGCAGCAAGATCGCCGGCCGCGGCGATCGGCGGCTCCGGGAAGTCGGGCGTGAGGTCGAGCTGGTAGCCGAGGAGAATCTCCTTGACGGGCGAGAAGGAGCGGCGGT
Organism: Dehalococcoidia bacterium; assembly: GCA_041481535.1. Classification (GTDB taxonomy): domain Bacteria; phylum Chloroflexota; class Dehalococcoidia; order SM23-28-2; family RBG-16-64-32; genus DATKKM01. The sequence goes on from JBGPBZ010000001.1 coordinate 40,789, forward strand.
GGAGGTCGCACGGGCCGAGGTCTTTGATGGCGCGGACGTGCTCCGACATGTAGTAGCCCTTGTTGTGGAGGAATCCGTAGCCGGGGAAGTTGCAGTCGTGCGTGTCCATGAGCCTGTCACGCGCGACCTTGGCGATGATCAAGGCAACCACGATAGAGAAAAAGATGCCATCACCGCCGATGATGTTGGTCTGCGAAAGGTTGCAGGCGCGCAACGGGAATGCGTCCGTCAGGAGATGCTGGGGCCGCACCGGCAGGTCCCCGAGCGCGGCCAGCCAGGCCTGGCGCGAGGCCTCCGCGATCCCGATGCGATCGATCGTCTCGACCGAGACAAACGCCACGCTTGCGGCGACAGCGCGCTCCCAGATCAGCGGCGCGAGCTCTTCGCGGGCTTCGGGCGAGAGCTTCTTGCTGTCGTTGAGGTGGCGGATGAACTTGTACCGTCCGGCGGCCCGCGCGCCCATCGGAAGAATTACCGCGCCCGCAGCGACCGGCCCGGCGAGCGGCCCTCGCCCAACCTCGTCCACTCCGGCGATGAGGTGCCTGCCCTCGCCCCAGACGGTGCGTTCGAATCGGAACGAGGGGCGCTTCGGCATCCTGGCTCGATGCTAGCGCCGCGGCGAGAAGCGAGTCAACGAAACGAGCAGGCTTGTTAACAATATGCTACCGCTAAGAATCAATCATCAGCCGGACAAACGTGACAACTGCTTGATTGTTTGAGCGATTGCTGATTGACTGTTTGCTGATTGACTGTTTGCTTTTGATACGGGAGGACAGGATGCCAATCGTGCACATAGAGATGTTCAGCGGCCGCACAGACGCGCAGAAGAGCGAGCTGGCCCGCGTAATCACGGACGCCCTCGTCAATATCGCTCACACAACCCCCGACGCAACCATCGTTATCTTCCAAGATATCGACAAGGAGAACTGGGCCCAGGAGGGCAAGCTATTAAGCGAAGACTAGCCGCCAGGAGCGCATAATCGCGAATTGTAACGCCGATCATGGCTTTATCTGTAACCGATGCCAAGCGCGATTCGTCACATCTTTCAGAGACCGAGCCAGACAGGGCTCCGTGCTATACTCGAAATGAAGTATCGATAGATGTAAGTCTATCCAGGGTAGATACGTAGAAAGAGTCGTATGAACGGTCGTTGGTTACGCAATAGCTTCATTTACTTGCTCATATTGGTGGCGATCGTCGCCATCATCTTCACTGTCTTCTACGGCGGTAACTCCGGCGCGCAAAAAGAGACCGTCGGTGACTTTGTGGCGCACGTGCAGGCTGGCGAGATCAAGAAGATAGACGTCTCCGGCAGCAAGCTCACCTATACGCTCAACGGCGACGAGAACGAGTCCTACACGCAGATGGAAGAGGGCGACACCGTCAACAGTCTGCTCTCCCAGGCCAACCCCGCGATTCGGCTCGGCGACGACAAGTACCCCGAAGTAAACATCAAGGGGACTAGCGGCTGGAAGACAGCGCTCAGTATTCTTCTACAGTTCATTCCGATCATCATCATCGTCGGTATCTTGTTCTTCTTCCTGCGCCAGGCACAGGGGTCGAATAACCAGGCGCTCAACTTCGGTAAGAGCCGCGCCCGCATGTTCAGCGGCACGAGGCCCAGCGTCACGTTCTTAGACGTGGCCGGAGTGGAGGAGGCAAGGGACGAGCTGAAAGAGGTCGTCGAGTTCCTCAAGTACCCGGAGAAGTTCGCCGCCCTCGGCGCACGCATTCCGAAGGGCGTGCTGCTCATCGGACCGCCAGGCACGGGCAAGACGCTGCTGGCCAAGGCCGTCGCCGGCGAGGCTGGCGTGCCGTTCTTCTCGATCTCAGGCTCGGAGTTCGTCGAGATGTTCGTCGGTGTCGGCGCGTCTCGTGTGCGCGATCTGTTCGATCAGGCCAAGCGCAACTCCCCGTGCATCGTCTTCGTGGACGAGATCGACGCCGTCGGCCGCCACCGTGGCGCAGGCCTGGGCGGCAGCCACGACGAGCGCGAGCAAACTCTGAACCAGATCCTCGTCGAGATGGACGGGTTCGACACGAACACCAACGTAATCGTCATCGCGGCCACGAACCGGCCGGACATTCTCGACCCGGCACTGCTTCGCCCGGGCCGCTTCGACCGGCAGGTCGTCCTCGACCAGCCGGACATCAAGGGCCGCAAGGCGATCCTCGAAGTGCACGCGAAGGGAAAGCCACTGGACCCGGTTGTGAACCTGGAGACGGTGGCAAAACAGACGCCTGGCTTCTCCGGCGCTGACCTCGCGAACCTCGTAAACGAGGCCGCGATCCTGGCCGCGCGCCGGGGCAAGAAGAAGATCACGATGCCAGAGCTCGACGAAGCGGTCGACCGCGTAATCGCGGGGCCGGAGCGCCGCAGCCGCGTAATCAGCAAGAAAGAACGCGAAATTATCGCTTACCACGAGGCCGGCCACGCGCTGGTCGGCTACATGCTCCCGAACGCAGACCCACCGTACAAGATCAGCATCGTCGCGCGCGGAATGGCGGGCGGCTTCACCCGCTTCCTGCCGGAAGAGGACCGCCACCTTCACTCCCGCAGCGAGTTGCTGGACCGACTCGCGGCGTTCCTCGGCGGCCTCGTCGCGGAGGAGCTGGTCTTCGGCGAAGCGACTACTGGGCCTTCGGACGACATCGGACGAGCGACGTCTATCGCGCGCCAGATGGTGACGCAGTGGGGCATGAGCGAGCGTCTCGGGCCCCGGACGTTCGGGCGCAAGGAAGAGTTGGTGTTCCTGGGTCGCGAGATCTCGGAGTCACGCAACTACTCGGACAAGGTGGCGGAAGAGATTGACGAAGAGGTCCGGCAGATCATCGAGCACGCGTACCAGACGGCGAAGCGCCTTCTGACGGAGCACCGCACGAAACTTGACGCTCTCGTCACGGCGGTGATGGAACAAGAGACGATTGAGGGCGAAGCGCTACAGCAGCTGCTGTCCGGCACCGGTGCGCCCGGCCAGACGATGCCGGAAGGCGAGACGCCGCAGACGGAAGAGCGCAGCCCGGAGCCGCAGAAGCCGAACGTGGCACCGCCGAAGCCGGGCCTGGCCTGGGACACGCCGTCGGTCGTCGATCCGCCTGTGGACTAGCGTCTAACTGGACACGAACGGCCCTCGTCGATACAATCGCTTGGTGCGCTCGAATCTAAGCGCGCAATAACGGCCGCCATAGGCCGCGAATCACCCCACGGAGGCAATCCCATTTACGCAATAGTCCGCGCCGGTGGCAGGCAATACCGGGTCGAACCGAGCCAGATTCTCGACGTTGACCGGCTGCCCGCCAACGTCGGCGATACAGTTGACCTTGGCGTGCTGATGCTCGGCGGAGACGGCGAGACGCACATCGGCACACCGCTCGTGGACGGCGCGCGCGTCGTCGCGGAGGTGATCGAGCACTTGCGCGGGGAGAAGATCCTCGTCTTCAAATACAAGAACAAGGTGCGGTACCGCCGCCGCCACGGACACCGCCAGGACTACACCCGCCTTTCCATCAAAGAGATCGTAACCGCGGCTGGAAGCGTATCTTCCGTTGAGAGGCCCCGCCGCCGTCGCGTCGAGGTGAAGGTCGACGCGGACGAAGAACAGCCGGTCACCGAGGCGATGACCGAAGCGCCGGAGGCCGAACCGACACCCCGACGCCGTCGCGCGCCACGCGCCGAAGAGGCCGAGCCGGTCGCCGAAGCGGAAGCCCCCGAGGCCGAAGCATCGACGGAGCAACCGGCACGGCGGACTCGCGTGCGGAAGGCTGAGCCGGAAGGCGAAGCGCCGCCGGAGTCCGACAAGCCGGGCCGCCGGAGCCGCGCTGCGAAGCCGGACGCCGAGGGCGAAGGAGAATAAACGATGGCACATAAGAAGAGCGGTGGAAGCGCCAAGAACGGCCGCGACTCTCACGGGCAGCGGCTGGGCGTGAAGCGCTACGACGGCCAGATAGTGCTTCCGGGCACGATCATCGTGCGGCAGCGCGGGACGAAGATTCACCCCGGCGTAAACGTCGGGATGGGGCGCGACTTCACGATCTTCTCGCTGATCGAGGGAAAGGTTAAGTTCGCGGCGTACGCGAAGGACGGCCGACGCAAGGTCAGCGTACAAACGGTATCGGCAGAATAGGCAGAACGAAGGAACGGCATGAAAGAGAAGATTCACCCCGAATACGTCGTGGCGACTGTGCACTGCGCGTGCGGCAACCGCTGGGAAACGCACGCCACAGTACCCGACCTGAAGATTGAGGTGTGCAGCAACTGCCACCCGTTCTTCACGGGCGAGCAACGCATCGTTGACACGGCAGGCCGCGTCGAGCGGTTCAAGCGCCGCTACAACATGAAGTAGCACCCGAGGCTAGAAAGCCTCGGCCACAAAGAATATCGAATCGGGTCCCGGCCAGCGCCGGGGCCCGATTCTGCTTTATGCTGGAACTCGATGCCAGAGAAGCGCGTGTACTACGGGGGACAGGCCGTGATGGAGGGCGTGATGATCCGCGGCCCCCGCAGCCTGGCCATAGCCTGCCGCCGTCCGGACGGCGAGATCGCGACGAAGCGCGAGCAGCTGGGCAGCCTGTACGCCGGCGCCCCACGACGCCTGCCGTTCGTGCGAGGCGTGATCGTCCTCTGGGAGACGATCGCGCTGGGCATACGGGCGCTCACCTGGTCGACTAACGTCGCGCTGGGGGCCGAAAACGAGGAGGAGGAGTCGAAGGGGATGCCAGTCGCGGCGCTGCTTATGCTGGTGATCGTCGCGGGGATCTTCTTCGCCGGGCCGCTGCTGCTCGCCAGCTTTCTCCACGACCTGCTCGGGAACGACCTGCTCGTCGTCATCGTCGAAGGATTGATCCGCCTTGGCGTGGTGGTGGGATACGTGACCGCGATAGGCCTTGTGCCGGATGTCCGGCGCGTCTATGAGTACCACGGCGCCGAGCACAAGACGATCCACGCGATGGAGGCGGGCGATCCCCTCGATCCGGCGCACGTGCAGCGGCACCCGACGGCGCATGTCCGCTGCGGCACGAGCTTTCTGCTGACGGTGGTCGTCGTCAGTATCATCGTCTTCGCGCCGATCGGTAGCCCGGACCTCTGGCTGCGGGTGGTCTCGCGGATCGTGCTAATCCCGGTGATTGCTTCGATCTCATACGAGCTGATCCGCATCGGCGGCGCGTTCGAGAGCAACCCGATCACGAAGGTGCTGATGTGGCCAAACCTGGCGCTGCAGGCGATCACGACAAAGCCGCCGGACGACGCCCAGGTGGAAGTTGCGATCACGGCGCTGAACGAGGTGCTCGCCGCGGAGCAAGAGATTGAGTCTGCGGCGCCGATAGGGCGCGAGGCGGAAGCAGCAATCGAAGCCGCGCCACCTCTGGACTAAGCCGCGACCAGTTAAAGTTTCCTAACCTATAGATATTTGCGTTGTCAAGACGTTGACGTCTGCGTTCGCGCATTAGAAAATACGCGTCGCGGGCAGGACCGCCAAAGGCGCTGTGGACTACCCCCTCGGGCTAATGAGGACCCTGCCCGCTTTTTCTTTGCCTGCTTTTAGTCGCGATGCATTCGGCCGAGCGCGGCGATTCGCTCTTCCTCTGTGAGGTCGGCTTCGGGCAGGCCGTGCCAGGGCTTCTCGGGTTCGGGCGCTTTCTCACGCGCTTCCATCTCGCGCATCCGGAAGAAGATGAGCATCCCGAACGGCGCGCGCAGCAAGTTGGTGAGGGAGAGAAACGCCGACCAGCCCCACAAACGCTCGAACAAGCTCTTGCGCTTACCGGGGAAGTCGCCGTCCGCCGTAGCGCCGGTTCGTGTGAAGAGCGGCATCGCTCAGACCGGCGTCGCCTTCTCCGGCGATTCCAACTCGCGGAAGAAGCACGTCTTCTCGCCGGTGTGGCAGGCGGCGCCAGTTGGCTCGACCCGGACGACCAGCGCGTCGGCGTCGCAGTCGTAGAGAACCTTGCGCACGTTCAGGTAATCACCGGAAGTCGCACCCTTGAGCATGAGCTTCGCGTGCTGGCGGCTGTACCGCCAGACCTGCCCGGAGTCGAGCGTCTTCTGCACAGCCTCGCCGTCCATCCAGAAGAGCGTGAGGACGTCGCCGGACTTGTCGTCCTGGATGATTGCCGGGATCAGGCCTTTGTCGTCGTACTTGAGTGACATGTGGTTACACCTTTCGTCTACTAAGAGATAGGATAGCGCGCCCGCCCGGAACGTGGTGGCTAAAGCCGGACGGGGATGCTATGCGAGGCCAGGTACTCCTTAACCTCACGGATACGGAACGTGCCGAAGTGGAAGATGCTGGCGGCGAGCACGGCGTCGGCCTTGCCTTCGACTATCGCCTCCAGCAGGTGCTCGAGCTTGCCGGCGCCACCCGAGGCGATCACGGGCACACGCACGGACTCCGAGATGGCGCGCGTGAGGCCGATATCGTAGCCGTTCTGCGTGCCGTCTGCGTCCATGCCGGTGACGAGCAGCTCGCCCGCGCCCAGCTCGACGCAGCGCTGCGCCCACTCGACGACGTCGAGCTCGACGGGGGTGCCGCCGCCGGAGCCGCCATAGGTGTGCACCTGCCAGCGGCCCTGCCCGATGCGCTTGGCGTCGATGGCGACGACGATGCACTGCGAGCCGAACTTGTGCGCCGCTTCTTCGATGAAATGCGGGTTCTCGACGCCGGCGGTATTGATCGAGACCTTGTCTGCGCCGGACTCCAGCATCGCGCGGACGTCTTCGAGCGTGCGGATGCCGCCGCCGACGGTGAACGGGATGAACACCTGGTCGGCAACGTGGCGCACCATCTGCACGGCGGTGTCGCGCCGGTCCGGCGATGCCTTTATGTCGAGGAAGACGAGCTCGTCCGCACCCTCTTCGTAGTAGACCTTGGCGAGCTCGACGGGATCGCCCGCGTCGCGCAGGTCTACGAAGCGAATGCCCTTGACGACGCGCCCGTCCGCGACGTCGAAACAGGGGATGATGCGCTTGGTGAGCATGGTGTGATTTATGGTAAGGGATATAGCGCTAGGGCGTCGAATCAAACGGCTTCGATGAGCGCAAAGCCGATGACCAGAACCTCATGACTACGAGGAGGCCGACGACGAGGCGCCGGAACAGATCCGCCTCGATGTGATTGCGAAGCCAGGCACCGACGAGGACGCCGCCGGCGATGGCCGGTGAAGCGACGGCGCCTGCGATGAGCACGTCTTCGTCGATGCGGCCGACGACGACGAAAAGTGCGAGAGTGAAGCAACTGATCGGCAGAAAGTAGGCCTGTAGAGTCGCGCGAAAGCGATGGATATCCAGCTCACGACCGAGCACGTAGAGGACGACCGGAGGGCCACCTATACCGGTCGCAGAAGCGGAGGCGCCGCTCGCTGCGCCGGCGACGACGCGCGCAAATCATACTGTCATGGCCGGGATCGATTGCCGGGCGGAGGTACAGCACGGGCGCGGCGACGATGACGACGACGCCGAGAGTAATCTGCAGCACTTCGCCGCTGACGAGCTCAAGGAAGAGCAGCCCCGGACCAACGCCGAGCAGGTAGCCGCCGTACATGCCGGGCAACCGGCCGTAGTTGATGTGCCCGCGCACCTGCAGCAGCACCAGCACGTTCACGACGACGCTGAGGACGACGGTGGCGGCTACGGCGGGTTTCGGCTCCCAGGCGAGGGCGAAGAGCGGCGCGAAGACGAGGGCGAAGGCAAAACCAGTGATCGACTGGGTAACGGCGGCGACAAAGGCGATGAGAGCGCCGAGGAGTGCTGTTTCGGTGTCCAGCGACCTAAGCCGCGTCCAACGTGATCGTCGCGATTTCGGCGGGCTGCGTCTCGCGCGGCACCGGGTCGCCCGCTTTCACGAGACCCTCGATGAAGCCTTCGATCGCTTCTTTGGCGTTGGCGATCGCTTCGTCGCGTGTAGCACCTTCGGTGATGCAGCCCGGCAGCGCCGGAACGCGCACCGTGAAGCCGTTTCCGTCTGCGTCAGGTTCGAGGATGATGGAGTACTTCATTTCCAGCGCTGGCTAGAACACCGTGTCGCCGCGAAGCATCTGGCGGGCGATGGTGCGGCGCTGGATCTCGCCGGTGCCGTCGGGGATGCGCAGCGTGCGGGCGATGCGGAAGCCCTCGTTCAGCGGGAGCTCGTTCGTCAGGCCCATACCGCCGTGCACCTGGATCGCGCGGTCGTAGCACTCCTGCGTCTTTTCGACGGCGTAGGCCTTGGCGATCGAGATCTCCTTCACGGGAAGGCGGCCGGTCTTGGCCGCGTTCTCGATGAGAGCAGCGGTCTGGAGGACCATGTACTTCATCGTGAAGATGTCGATCGCCATGTCGGCGAGCATAAACTGGATCGCCTGATATTCCGAGATCGGCGAACCGAAGCTCTTGCGCTGCTGCGAGTACTCAAGCGAACGGTCGAGGGCGTACTCGCACATGCCGATGCAGTTGGCGGCGATGGAGGTGCGGCCTTCGGAGATTCCGAACATCGCGATGTTGAAGCCCATGTTCTCGGCGCCGACGAGGCGGTCAGCGGGGACGCGGAGATCGTCGAACGACATCGAGCCACAGTCGCCGCCGGTGTGGCCCATCACGGGGAGCACGCCGTCGAACGTGTAGCCCTGCGCGTCGGTCTCGACGAAGAAGGCGCTGATGCCGCCCTTGCGCTCCTTCACCATGTTCTCGTCGGTGACGGCGAAGACGATGGCGTAGTCGGCGTAGGGGGAGTTGGTGATCCACTGCTTGCTGCCGTTGATGATCCAGTCGTCGCCGTCCTTCTTGGCCTTCGTCTGGAGGCCCCAGACATCGGAGCCGGCGTTCGCCTCGCTCAGCGCGAAGCAGACGGTCTTCTCGCCGCTGGAGACGCGCGGGAGGAACTCCTTACGGACGCTCTCGCTGACCGAGACGAGCATGTGCGACGGGCCGTCGACAAACGAGGCGATGGTCGGCTGGCTGAGGAAGCCCTTGGCCCAGGTGATGAGCGGGCGGCCGGGCCCGTACTTGCGGTACATCGCCTCTTCGACGAAGACCATGGTCCGCGCGCCGATGCCGCCGCCGCCGACGCTCTCCGGCGCGAACATGCCGTAGTAGCCCGCCTCAGCCGACTTCATGCGGACGTGCTTGCGCGCTTCCATCACTTCGTCGACGGCTTTGCCGCCGGCGTCGAAGAACTTGCGTTCGTTGGTGAGCAGGTCGCCCATCTGCTGCTCCATCGGCAGGACTTCGCTGTCGATCAGCTGATTGAGGCCGGTGCTGGCCTGCTTGACGAGGTCTCGAATGTCGTCGGGAATGCCGACTTCGGATGAACCGGTAACCATGGGGAAGTCTCCTTCTGAGGGGCGTTAGTCGCTACGGGGAAGTATAGCCACGTTGGTTGCTAGACACACGCCAGGAGGCGCCCGCCGGGGACGTTTCTACGCAGTCGCATCCAACGCCTCACGCAGGTCCAGATCGCCCGTGTACAGCGCCTTGCCAATGATGACGCCTTCGACGCCGATGAGCTTGAGGCGGTGGATGTGCTCGACGGAGGAGACGCCGCCGGAGGCGATCACGGCCATCGGGATCGCGAAGCCAGAGGCGTGCTCGACGACTTCGTTGATGACCGGGAAGTTGGGTCCACGGAGCATGCCGTCGCTGGTGATGTCGGTGTAGAAGATGCGGCGGACGCCAAAGCCGGACAGTTGCTCGATGAGGTCGAGGGCGCGCACTTCGGACGTCTCACGCCAGCCTTCGGTGGCGACGAGGCCGTCGCGCGCGTCGACGCCGACGAAGATGCGCTCGCCGGGAAAGATGCCGAGAGCGTGGATGAGGACGGTCGGGTCTTTGATCGCCGCCGTGCCGATCGCGACGCGGTCTGCGCCGGCTTCGACGTAGCGGCCGATGACGGCGACGTCGCGCATGCCACCACCCACTTCGACGGAGATGTCGACGGACTTGATCAGGCGGCGGATGACGTCTTCGTTGCGGGGGCTGCCCTCCCGCGCGCCGTCCAGGTCTACGACGTGAAGGCGGGTCGCGCCGGCGGCCTGCCAGCGACGGGCCACCTCCACCGGGTCGTCGGCGAAGACGGTCTCGCGGTCGTAGTCTCCCTGGTCGAGGCGGACGCAGCGGCCGCCGCGAATGTCGATGGCTGGGATGATCTCCACGCGAGCATTGTACCGAGTTAACGAACGGGGAAATTCTTCAGAGCAGGCCGACAAGCCATAACGAAACGGCGCTTACGCCGTCTTAACTAACGTGAAGCGATTCGATTTTCTACCCGCGGCTCTCGCGTTTTCGCAGTTCGCGCTCAATCATCCGGCGTTCAGCCTCGCGGCCGATGAGGGAGTCGAAGACGAATACGCTGAAGAAGCGCAGGCCGATCAGCAGGCCCCAGATCGCCGCCACGGCGATCAGCAGCCGGCTGTGCCAGCCGAAAACTAGCTCAAGCACCGCCAGTACGCCGATCACGAAGACGTAGGTAAAGAGCATACGCAGGAAGCCCATGCGCCTTCGCACCCTACGGCGGATCGAGCGGAACTCTCGGTCGTCGCCTTCGGACGAGCGGTAGCCACCGCCGCGGCCGGCGCGGAACGTGCCGACAGGCGTATCGAACTCCACGCCTTCGAAGCCTTCGTCGTCCTGGATCGTCATCGCCATCTCAGTTGACCGCCGTCATCGCCGCGATTCGCAGGAAGTTGGCGTACATTCGCAGGCCGGTCTCGCCGCTCTTCTCCGGGTGGAACTGCGTAGCGACAACGTTGTCCCGCGCGACGACGGAGGCGAACTTCACACCGTATTCGGTCTCGCCGATGATGATCGATGGGTCGTCCGGCAGCGGGACGTAGGAGTGCACGAAGTAGAAGTAGCTGTTGTCTGCGATGCCTTCGAAGATCGGGTGATCGTGGACGATGCGGACCTGGTTCCAGCCCATGTGCGGCACCTTCTGGTCCGGGCCGCTCGCAAGTTTGACGATGCGGCCCGGGAGCACGCCGAGGCACTCCTGGAAGCCGTTCTCCTCGCTTGATTCGAAGAGCGCCTGCTGGCCCATGCAGACGCCGAGGAACGGGCGCCCGGAGTCGATGTATTCCTTGATCGGCTCGACGAGTCCGCAGCGGCGCAGGTTGGACATCGTGTCTTCGGCGGCGCCGACGCCCGGAACGATGATTGCGTCGGCTTCATCGAGGTAGCGCGCGCTGGTCGTGATCATCGGCTTCACCCCCTGCGCCTGCACCGCCTTGGCGACGCTGTGCAGGTTTCCGGCCCCGTAGTCAACGATGACGAGCTTCACGTCTCGATTTTAGCACTGGGGGGTGGGCAAGATGTGATTGTCGTCACAGAGGCCGTTTAGTTTGCTTATGGAGCTTATAATGAAGCCATGGTACGAGAAGCGAAACGCGTTCGCGTGAGCAATGATAGCGACATCGCCCGCGCGTTAGCCGACGTGCGTGCAGACGGAGAACCGCGAATCGTCGAAAAGAACGGCGAGGAATTGGCTGCGATAGTGCCCGTCGACTACTTGCTCGGTTCGGCGATGAGACGCCCGTCTGAGGAAGACGTCGAGCGTGCTCTGGCTGCGATCGGGGCGTGGAAGGATCTTGTACCCGAAGACTTCGCCGAGAGGATAATGGAGCGCCGTCACGCCTCTCCGCCAAGTAAGCCGATCCGCTTGTGAACCTAGCTGACAGTGACGTTCTCGTAGATGTCCTAAGAGACCACCGAAGCAGCGCCGAGTTCCTTCGTCCTTACATTCGCAACGCCGAAGTCTGCACGTCCATCATCGTTTTCGGTGAGCTGCAGGAGGGGTTGTTTTACGACAAGGTCGATAAAGACGCAGCTGCACGGGCGCTCTCGGAGGTGCTCGCCGGAATTCCAGTCATCAGCATCGACGAGGACACTGCACGCGAATTTGGCCGTCTGCGCTTCGACCTAAGGAGCCGTGGCTTGTTGCTTCCAGACAACGATCTGTGGATCGCAGCGACCGCCCTGCGCCACGATGCGACGCTAGTCAGTCGCGATTCACACTTCGACCGCATACCGGGACTCAAGCTTCTTCGCCCCGCCTGAGTCACAGCATCATCTGCATGTCGATGGTGTCGAGCCAGCGCTCGAACTTATAGCCGACCTGGCGGATGCGGCCGGCGTGCTCGAAGCCGAAGCGGGCGTGAAGCGCCTCGCTGTCCGGGTGACCTTCGGCGATGACGGCGATGATGCTGCGGAGGCCGCCCTCTCGCGCCAGCTCGACGAGCCGCCCGAGGATGGCTGTGCCGATGCCCTTGCCACGCCAGTCCTGGTGCACGTAGACGGAGTCCTCCGTGGTGAAGCGGTAGCCCGGGCGCGGCCGGAACCCTCGGAGGCTGCCCCAACCAACGACCACGCCAGACAGCTCGGCGGTTAGTACGACGTACGGCGGGCGCTGCGTCTCGCGGAACCAGGCGAGGCGGTCTTCCAGCGTACGCGGCTCAGTGTCGAAGGTGGCGGTACCGTTCAGCACTTCGTAGTTGTATATCTCCCGGATCGCGGGGACGTCGGACTCGATCGCCAGGCGCACCTCGATGTCCATAGCGGACACAGGGTACGACATTTCAGTCGCAGATGGGACTGTTGTGGGCGTTTCAGTTCGCACCGAGGCCGGCCCTCCAAGGTCCTTCGCTCGCCGCCTGATTGTTGCGAGCGGGTGTCACCACGGCTCAGGATGAAGTTACGGAGTGATCGTCGGAATCGCTTGCTGCGCAAGCACCTGGCCGACGCGGTCGTAGATGGTCTGTGCGATGGTCGCGGCCGACTGGTCGTTCGCCGGCGCGCCGGGCAGGGCGAGCGTGATGTCGACGTCCACGAAGTTCTCCACGAAGTGGACGCTGTAGTACTCGAACACCTGGACGCGGCCGGGATACTGCGCGCGGAACTTGAGCGCGTGGCTGTACGGTCCAATGCTCGGCAATTCGATAAACTGAGCGCTGCCCTCAAGCGGGGTCAGCTGGCCTGCGATGGCCTCCGCCATCGACTGGGCCCGGCCGGCGGGATCCGCGTGCAGCTGCACCTCGCGCGCAACGTTGGCGACGGAGCCCTCAGCTGGAAGCGCGACGGTGGACATGACGAACGCGCCGGCGGCCGAGCACCAGGCGCTGTCGGCGCGCTTGCCCTGCGCCGGGTCGACGAGCGGCGGCGCAGCAGGCGATTGGCCCACGCAATCGCGCACCTCGCCCGCAATAGAGAAAGCGTCGGCCTGTGAGACGACGAGCTCGGGGAGGCGGGGCTCGAGCGTCTGCAGGGTGGCGAGCTGCTCGGCGCTGAGCTGCGCGGACGAGGGGAAGATGACGAAGCGGAAGAGCGCGTAGCCGGCGACGACGAGAACAACCGCTCCGACGAGGCGTATCGGAGCCTTCATGAAAGTGAGGACGCCGTCGCCCGTTCACCGTTTCGGACGTTAGGTCGAGGGATGGTTCACGGTCGGTTGCTATACTTAACGTGAATGGCGTCGGGGATTAAGCACGTCCAGGAAGCGCAGGTCAAAGCCGAAGAGCTGCGCTCCCAGATCCACATCCACGACTACGAGTACTACGTAAAGAACGCCCCCTCGCTCAGCGACGCCGAATACGACGAGCTGATGCGCCGCCTGCGGGCGATCGAGGCAGACTTCCCGGAGCTGATCACCCCGGACTCGCCGACGCAGCGCGTGGGCGAGCGTGTGGCCGAAGGTTTCGCCGCGGTCGAGCACCGGGAGCCGATGTTATCGCTGGCGAACGCGTTCAACCACGGCGAGCTCGAGGCGTGGAACACGCGCGCGGCCCGACTCGCCGGGACGAGCAAGTTCCGCTACGTCTGCGAGCCGAAGATCGACGGGCTGGCGGTGGCGCTGGTCTACGAGAACGGCCGCTTCGTGCAGGGGGCGACGCGCGGCGATGGGCTGCAAGGCGAGAACATCAGCGAGAACCTGCGCACGATCCGCAGCATCCCGATGCAGGTGCGCGGCAGGAAGTTCCCCGAGCGGTTCGAGGTGCGCGGCGAAGTGTACATGCCGAAAGCGGCCTTCGAGAAGCTGAACAACGAACGCGCCGAGCGCGGCGAGCCCCTCTTCGCTAACCCGCGGAATGCGGCCGCCGGCGGGGTGCGCCAGCTCGACCCGAAGATGACGGCGAAGCGGCGCCTCGACATCTGGATCTACCAGCTGGGGTGGGCGGACGGTGATGGCGTGCCGCCGTCGCACCGGGACACGCTGCAGTGGCTGAGCGATCTGGGATTCCGCATCAACCCGGAGATCAAGCGCTTCGATGAGCTGCAGGCTGTGCAGGCGTTCTACAAGACGTGGGAAGACCGTCGCCACGGCCTGGACTACGAGATCGATGGGATGGTCGTGAAGATCGACGACAAGTCGGTCTGGGACGAGCTGGGGTACGTCGGCCGCGAGCCGCGCTGGGCGATCGCCTACAAGTTCCCGCCGATCCAGGCGACGACAAAGCTGCGCAAGATCGCGATCAACGTCGGACGCACGGGATCGCTGAACCCGTTCGCGATCCTCGAGCCGGTGCAGGTCGGCGGCGTCATCGTCAAACAGGCAACGCTGCACAACGAAGACGACGTCCGCCGCAAGGACATCCGCGAAGGCGACACGGTAATCGTACAGCGCGCCGGCGACGTGATCCCGCAGGTCGTTGGGCCGGTCGTCAGCAAGCGCACCGGCAGGGAGCGCAAGTACCGCATTCCAAAACGATGTCCGGTCTGCGGCAGCGAGGCGGTCCGCCCCGAGGGCGAAGCGATGTCCTACTGCTCGAACGTGTCGTGCCCGGCGCAGATGTACCGCTGGATCGGGCACTTCGTCGGCGTGATGGACATTGAGGGACTGGGCGAAATGTGGGTCTCGACGCTGCTGGACCGAGACCTGATCAAGGATCCGGCGGACGTCTTCTTCCTCACGCTGGAGCAACTCGTCGCGCTGGACCGGATGGGTGAGAAGCTGGCGACGAAGATCCTGAAGAACATCGAAGCGGCGAAGGGGCGGAACCTGAGCACGTTGCTCTTCGCGCTCGGCATCCGGCACGTCGGCGGCGAGATCGCGACGCTGCTGGCGGACCACTTCGAGATGCTCGACGCCATCGCCGCGGCATCAACCGAGGAGATCGCGGAGATGGAGGGGATCGGCCCGAAGATCGCCGAGAGCGTCCACGCCTACTTCGCGGACAAGCAGAAGCGGGCGATCATCGAAAAGCTGCGAAAAGCGGGCGTCAACATGACCGAGAGACGCCGGAGACGCGTTGAGGGGCCTCTGACAGGCCAGACGTTCGTTTTCACAGGTACCCTTGCCGCCATGCCCCGTGGCAAGGGTGAGGCGCTCGTGGCGAGCCTCGGGGCAGTGGCCACGGGAAGCGTGACCCGCAAGGTGACGTACGTGGTGGCCGGCGCCGACCCCGGTTCCAAGCTGCAGAAAGCTCAGAGCTACGGCATCGAAGTGCTGGACGAGGATGCGTTCCTGAAGCTGGTGCGAAAGCATGGCGCGGAGGCGTGAATGGCCGAAGCGTACCGGCGCGTTTCTGGTAGAGATCTCATTCGGGTGCTTGAGTCGTTCGGGTGGTACGTACATCGAATTCGCGGCAGCCACCACGTGATGCGACATGGCAAAAGACCCCGTGTTACTCTATCTGTGCCCGTTCACGGCAGCCGTACGCTCCCGGTGGGCACACAAGTATCGATACTCAAAGACGCAGGAATCGAACCTGATGAGTTCAACGAACGTGCGTGAATTGGAATACCGAGTCGTGCTTTCCCGTGATGAAGAAGGCAACTGGCTGGTATCAGTACCGGTCATTCCGGGCTGTCACACGTTTGGTTCGACGCGAGAGGAAGCGCTATCGAATGCGCGCGAGGCGATCGAATTGTGCCTCGAGAGCCTGGCCGACACGGGCGACGAACCTCCTGACTCCGACGCGCCCGTCGAACTCGAAACCATTCGCGTGATTCTTCCGGCTGCTTAAGCTCTCTCTTCCGGCCGCGTGAAGAACGTGGAGCTTGCGTGAAGCCTGCTCTCAAGCGCCTCTGCACTCCTTGAACGCTCCTCACCCGGCCCGGAGACTACCCGCAAAGGGGGTCTCATGTCTGCCAGCCGCCTCGTCGCGATTCTGCTTACCCTGGCCCTTGCCAGCATCTTCGCAGCGTGCGAGAAGACGGAGGACGCGTCGGCACGCCCTCGGCGACGGGTGCAAGGGGCAGCGCGTCAACGCCTGCGCCAACGCCACGGCCGACCGCCGCACCCACTACGCCGCCTCAACCCGCCTGCCACCCGTCTTACGTTGGGGCGTGCCTCGATCCGAACGCGAGCGATTACGACTGCCTGGGTGGGTCAGGCAACGGGCCGTACTACACGGGCCCGGTGCGCGTCGTGGGGCCAGACGTGTTCGGACTGGACCGCGACGGCGACGGTTACGGCTGCGAATAGCCCGATCTCGCGTCGCAAGGTATCGTTTCGCGTATGAGGGGTGTTTCGGCGCTTATGACCGCCGTCTGCCTGGCGCTGGTAGTCGCCTGTGCGGACACTGTCCATGCGCCGGAAGGGTCTCCCGGACCGTCGGCGACGACGACAGCTGGCCGGATCACCCCGCAACCCACGGGCTCACCATCGGCCACCCCCCTCGTCGAGATCGACATCCCTTACCCGACCGACCTGGAGACGGCGACAGTCACGCGCGTGGTCGACGGTGACACGATCGAAGTCGACATCGCCGGAGAAACACACAAGGTTCGGTACATCGGCGTCGACACGCCTGAGACGGTCGATCCGAACCGGCCGGTCGGGTGCTACGGGCACGAGGCGTCTGATCGGAACAAGGAACTGGTCTTGGGCAAGATTGTCGGGCTTGAGAAAGACGTCTCAAACACGGACGACTTTGGACGGCTCTTGCGTTATGTCTGGGTGGACGGCCAGATGGTGAACGCCTTGCTCGTCCGAGACGGGTACGCAGAAGCAGAGACCGGCTTCGCGGAAGTGAAGCACCAGGACGTCTTCCTGGAGCTGCAGGCAGAAGCGCAAGCGGCGGGGCGCGGGATCTGGGGGCCGGAGTGCTCGAACGCGACGCCGTTCGATTCGCCAACCCAGACGCCGCCAGCAGGCTCCGGCACCGAGATCTGCCAATTTTCGGGGACGACGCAGGCTGTCATCAAGGGCAACATCTCCAGCTCGGACGAGAAGATCTACCACGTGCCCGGACAGAGCTCGTACGACGAGACCGGGATCACGGAGTCGCGCGGAGAGCGCTGGTTCTGCACAGAGCAGGAGGCCGTCAACGCGGGCTGGCGCAAATCGAAGTCGTAGAGTCGGCGACTCGCGCTCTTTTCTGCGCGCTAAGGTTATACACAAGTCGACGGCGCGCCACCCGTGACGATCCACTGATCGCCGCGTTGTGGCATGTGAGCGAGGCCTAACTTCAGCAGCTTTTGCAGCTTCGGTATGCCTCGGTTACAATGCCAACAACGTATGCCCCATCCACCTTCACGGTGGAACTTACGTTTGGGAGGCCCCGTTGCCCGCAAACCCGCTTAATGCCCTGCTTGGGCTATTTTCGCATGACGTCGCAATAGACCTCGGAACCGCAAACACCCTCGTCATGGTGCGTGGCCGCGGCATCGTTATCGACGAGCCGTCAGTCGTCGCCATCGACCGGATCAACAAGAAAATCCTGGCGATCGGCTCAGAGGCCAAGCGCATGGTCGGCCGCACCCCCGCGGACATCGTCGCTGTGAGGCCCCTGCGGGACGGCGTCATCTCCGATTTCTCGGTTACCGAGAAGATGCTGCAGTACTTCATTCGCTCCGTGCACGATCACTTCGGGCTGGGACTGCCACGCCCGAGGGTGTCGATCGGCATCCCCTCTGGGGTGACGGAAGTCGAGAAGCGCGCTGTACACGACGCCGCCCTCAACGCCGGAGCGCGGGCGGCCTACCTCGTCGAAGAGCCGATGGCGGCTGCGATCGGCGCCGGCCTGCCGGTCATGGAGCCGGGCGGTTGCATGATCGTCGACATCGGCGGCGGGACGACGGAGGTCGCCGTCATTTCGATGGGTGGCATCGTCGTCGCCACGTCGATCCGCACGGCCGGTGACGAGATGGACCAGGACATCATCTCCTACGCGCGCCAGGTGCATAACATGCTGATCGGCGAGCGCACAGCGGAAGACATCAAGATCGAAGCAGGCTCGGCTTTCGCGCTCGACCGCGAGCTGACGATCGAGATCAGAGGCCGCGACCTGGCGACGGGTCTGCCGAAGTCGGTCGAGGTGAGCAGCATCGAGATTCGCGACGCGCTGGCCGGATCGATCAACGCCATCGTCGACTCTGTCCGGCAGACGATTGAGATAACGCCCCCCGAGCTCGTGGCCGACATCATGAGCACCGGGATCATCCTCGCCGGCGGCGGCGCCCTCGTGCGCGGCCTGGACCGGCGACTGGCACAAGACACGCGATTCCCTGTTTACGTTGCGGAAGACGCGCTGACGTGCGTTGTCCGCGGGGCGGCGGAAGTCCTGGAGGAAGCGGCGATCCTGCAGAAGCTGCAGGCGCGCCTGAACACACGAAAGGCGCCCAGGTAGCGGACTGCAGGGCCCCCGTCAGCCGGCGGGCTGACGCAAGAAGCCTATTGAATGCGACTGATCTGGTGGCTGGCAACGGTTGTGGCGGTGAGCCTTGTCAGCATTTTCTTATCTCAGCATCACGCGACTGACCCAGCACACAACTTAACGCTCACCATTAGCGCCCCATTCGAAGACTTGCTGTACGACGCCGTCCACCCGATCGACAACATCTACGAGGGCATCGCCGACCGCGGCAACCTCGTCCGGCAGAACGAGGACCTGCGCGCACAAGTCGAGAAGCTGCAGGCGGAATTGGCGTCGCGCGAGGACAACGCGCAGCGCATCGCGGCGCTGGAAGATGCGCTCGGCGTCAAGACCAATCGCCCGGACGACAAGCTCCTCGCGGCGAACGTTGTCGCGCAGGACCCGTCCGGACAGAAGCGCCTGATCGCAATCGACCGTGGCACCGGCGACGGCGTCGAAGAGGGAATGGTAATTCTCTCTCGCAGCGGCAGCCTCGTCGGCACCGTCGCGACCGTCTACAAAGACTACGCGTGGGTGCGCTTGATCACGGATCCCGACAGCGCCGTGAACGCCCAAGTCGACGTGAGCCCGGCGGAGTCCGGCACCAACACCGGCGTGCTTACCGGCCCGTCCGCAACTCCCGGCGCAGCGGCGACGCCATCACCCACACCCGGGCCCGGCTTCCACGAATCGACTTCTGTGCGAGGTGTGGCGGACGGCGACCTGCGACAGGGCATCATCCTCGACCTGCTCCCGCCGGACGCGAACATACCGAAAGACACGCTGGTACTGACGTCCGGGCTCGGTGGCAACTACCCGCCGGGCATCTTGATCGGCAGCATCAAGGATATCGAGCAACGCCCGCAGGCAGCGTTCAAGAAAGCCACCCTGGAGCCGGCCACGCAGCTCTCCTCGCTGGAGACGGTGCTCGTGCTGGTCAGCTTCAAGCCGGCGCGGTTGGAGACGCCGTGAGGTACGCTGCTGCTTTCCTGGTCGCCTGGCTGCTGGCTGTCGCCAACGTCTCGGCGTTCAGCTACATCAAGGTGCTGGGCGTGACGCCGGACTTCGTGCTAATCTTCGCCGCTTGCTGGGCCGTCATCCGCGGCGAACCGGAGGCGCTGATCGTCGTGCCATTTGCGGGCATGATGCGCGACCTGCTTTCGAGCGATCCGCTGGGCACATCGATTCTCGCCTTCGCGCCGATCGTAGTGTTCGCATCGGTCGCGCGGATCCAGGTGATCGACTCGGACTTCCCACCGACCGTCGCAGTCGTGGCGGCCGGGTCGCTGGCGTTCGGGATCATCCAGACGCTTGTGCTCGGTGCAACAGGCCAGCATATCGAAATCTGGCAAGTGTTCTTGCGCGTGATCGTGCCGGGCGTCATCGTCAACGCACTGTTCACACCGATCGTTTATCTTCCGGTCCGCTGGTTAAACCCCCGCTTCACGGGCCTCCGAGGCTCGCGCGGGTTGGCGTCGCCGTATAGCTGATGTCGGGTCGCATGAAGGGCCCGTTCGAGGGCCGCCGCCGCTGGAAGTCCAAGGAGCCGAAGAGAGAACGGCCGGCCGGCGCGCGCGTCGTCACAATGGCGGCGGTGCTGCGCTCACTGATCCTGCTGATGTTCGGCATCCTTGTGATCCAGCTGATCAACCTGCAGGTGATCCACGGCGCCAGCTACAAAGAACAGTCTGCGATCAACGCCGTGCGCGAGGTGCCGATCCCGGCGGCGCGCGGGCTCATCTACGATCGCAACGGCAAGCCCGTCGTCGAGAATGCGGCGCGCTTTTCGGTGACGATCACGCCGAGCGACCTGCCGGACGCCGGCGGGGCGGCTGTCTACGCTCAGCTCTCGGGCGTCATCGGCATGCCTGTGAGCGACATCCAGGCGACGGTCCAGCAGAACATCAAGGACCAGGGCGACTTCAGCCCTGCTCTGATCAAGACTGACCTCGACCGCGACACTGCGCTCGTCCTGATGGAGCTGGAGCCGCACGCGCCGGGGATGAAGGTCCAGGTCGATCCGGCGCGCCGCTACCTCACCGGTGACCAGCTGTCGCACGTCCTCGGCTACGTCGGGCCGATCTCCGCCGAGCAGTACGCGGAGCTCAGCGACCAGGGCTACGGCTACAACGATTTCGTCGGCCAGACGGGCGTGGAGTCAACGTACGAAGCGAAGCTGCGCGGCAAGTCCGGCGCCAAGCTCGTCGAGGTGGACGCGGCGGGACGAGAGCTCCGCACGATCTCCGAACGGCCGCCGATCGACGGGGCGAACGTCGTGCTCAGCCTCGATCTGGACCTGCAACAGCAGGTGACGAATATCCTCAAGCAATACTCGCAGAACTCCGAGAACGCGGCGGCAGCCGTGATGGACGTCCACACCGGAGAGATCCTCTCGCTCGTTTCCCTGCCGAGCTACGACGCGAACGTCTTCTCCGGCAAGCTCTCGCAGGCGCAGCTCGACGACCTGATCAACGCGCCGGGCAAGCCGCTCGTCGACCACGCGATCGGCGAGCAGTACCCGCCCGGCTCAACGTTCAAGACGATCGTAGGCTCAGCGGCGCTGCAAGAAGGCATCGCCGGGCCGACGACGACGATTACGAGCCGCGGCTACATCACGATCGAGAACGAGTTCGACCCGAACGTCGTTTACGTCTACCCGGACTGGGCGCCCCTCGGCACGCTGGACTTCTACGGTGGCGTCGCAATGTCCTCCGACGTCTATTTCTACTACCTGGCCGGCGGCTTCGCGGACGACGGCTTCCGTGGGCTCGGTCAGGAGAAGATCGCGGAGTATGCGCGGGACTTTGGCCTCGGCTCGCCGACGGGCATCGACATTCCTGGTGAGGCGTCCGGCCTCGTCCCCGACTCGAAGTGGAAACAGGACAACATCGGCGAGCCCTGGGTACTGGGCGACACGTACAACTACGGCATCGGTCAGGGGTACGTCTCCGCAACGCCGATGCAGATGCTCGACGCGGTGACGGCGATCGCGAACGGCGGCCAGCTGGTCACGCCGCACGTCGTCAAGGAGTACCGCGACTCAATGGGCAACATATACGACCCGCTGGCGACGCAGGTCCGCAGCCGGCTCCCGGTTGAGCCGGGCTACTTGCAGATCATGCGCGACGCGATGCGCCAGTCGGTGACGGCGGGCGTCGCGCGCAACGCCGCGAGCAGCGCTGTCGCCGTCACGGGCAAGACAGGCACTGCGGAGTTCGGAGATCAGCACGCCGACGGGACGTATGACACGCACGGATGGTTCGTCGGTTTCGCGCCGTCGGACGACCCGCAGATCGCGGTGATGGTGTTCGTGCAGCACGGCTCCGGCGGCAACGATGCGTCACCGGCTGCGGCGCAGATCTTCAACTACTACTTCGGCCACGAGACGCCGTCTGCGCCCGGCGAGGCAACCGCCGCTCCCGCACCAACGGAGGAGCCGAGCACGGGCGAGCCCGCACAGACGCCGTTCGTGATCCCGACGCCGCTGGGCGGTGACTTCGTGCCGAACCCGGCGCCGATCATCACGGACGCGCCGCCGGCCGCAACGCCTGCGCCCACGGACACACCGGAGCCGGTCCCAACGGCCACGGCCGAACCTCCGCCCGACACGCCAACACCAGGAGCGATCCCCAGCCCCGTCGCGGAACGGCTGTACAGACGGCTGGAGGGCCCGCTGTGATCGGCATCGACAGCAGGGCCGTCCGCCACTTCGACCCCGTGATGGTGCTGCTTGCCTGCGCGCTCGTGGCGTTTGGCGGGCTGCTCATCTACAGCGCGTCGCTGAGCAGCTCCGCAGGCGTTACCGTCGGTCATCCGCTCGTCAAGCAGCTGGCGTTCGCGCTGCTGGGACTCTGCGCGATGGCGGCCGTCGCCTGGACGGACTACCGGGTGTACGGCCATATGGCGACGGGCTTGTACGTGTTTGCGGTGATGATGCTCGTGGGCGTTCTCTTTGTCGGCAACTCAGCGTATGGCTCGACGCGCTGGTTCAACGTCGCGGGACAACAGGTGCAAGCATCTGAGATCGCGAAGATCCTGGTGATCATCGCGCTCGCCCGTTATCTCGCCGATCGGCACAACAAGATGGCCGACCCGCGCGTCTTCCTCATCTCGCTCGCGATGACGGCGGTGCCGGCGGCGCTCGTCCTGGTCGAGCCGGACATGGGGACGGCGCTCGTCTTCTTCGCGGTCTGGTTGGGCATGGTGGCGATGGCCGGCTCGCCGACAAAGCACATCATGGTGCTCCTCGGGTCGATCCTCGCGATCGCGCCGTTCGCAGCGTTGCTCGTGCTCAACGACTATCAGCTCGAGCGGTTCAAGCTGTGGATCAACCCGAACCAGGACCCGCTGGGCGGCGGCTTCAACATCATCCAGGCGAAGATCGGCATCGGCTCGGGCGGGCTGTTTGGCAAAGGGTTGACTCACGGCAGCCAGACGCAGCTCGACTTCCTGCAGACTTCGACGACGGACTACATCTTTACGGTGCTCGGCGAAGAGCTGGGATTGCTCGGCGCGATCGTGCTGTTCGCGCTGTTCACGGCGCTGCTCTTCCGCGGCATCCGCGCCGCGACCCTATCGCGCGACCAGTTCGGGCGCCTGATCGCGACGGGGATCGTGATCATGATCCTCTTCCAGGTGTTCATCAACGTCGCCGTCAACATCCAGTTGGTGCCGGTGACAGGCATCCCGCTACCGTTTATCAGCCAGGGCGGCAGCTCGCTGATCATGATGTTCATCGCGCTCGGCCTGCTGGAGGGCATCGTCCTCCGGCACAAAAGGCTCGAGTTCCAGTAGCTGCGCTAGTTCGAGGCGCCGGCGTCCGGGGGCGTCACGTAACCCTTCAGTCGATAAACGTCGGCGAACTGGACGCGGCCGACGTAGTCGTATTCGCCGGCGAGGAACTGCTGCCATTCGGCCGGGTGTGCGGTGGCCCAGTCCTCAAACAGCGGAGCCTGCAGCGAATCGACTATGTAAACGGGCCGAGTCGTCTCGAGATCCGCGATGATCTCGCCCATCGGCGCTGCGTCGTACTTCAGCACCCAGTCGTAGAAGAACGGGATCGCGGGCTGGCGGTCGGCGTAGAAGTAGACCTGCGGCTCAAGCCCGTAGTTGAAGATGACGTCGTTCGGGCCCGTCCGAGCTTTCACGTAATCGCCGACGTCTTCGCTGTACTGCTCCCACTGCTTTTGCGTGAACCAATTGGAGGCGACCTGCTCCTCCGCCTTGCCCGGAAGCACGACGAGAACGCTGCTCATCCCAACAGAGACAGCGATGAGCGAGAGTGAGGCGATCCAGGCCGGCTTGCTTATCGTGTGGTCGCGACCGTTGAGAAAGCGGTCGTAGATGACGATGGCGGTGAGGACGGCCAGCGCCGGCAGCAGCTGCAGGAAGTAGTGTGGGAAGAAGCGCCCGCCCGAGGCCACGCCAATCGCAGACGCGAAGGCCCAGACGATGAGCACATAGTCCGCCACCGCGGCGTCAGCCCGCTTGCGCCAGACCACCCAGAGGCCGCCGAGCGCTCCCGCCACGAGCGGCGCCGCGATCGCGCAGAAGAAGAGCAGACCGTAGCCCATGTTGGTGAGACGCTCGGCCATCGAGAGGAAAGAGACGTAGACCAGGTTGTAGGAGAGGTTCGCGTAAAAGAACTCGCCGAGCGCGCCCGAAAGTGCAAAGGGCAGCGCGACGACGGCCGAGCTGACCGCGGCGCCTCCGAGCATCCAAACGGCGGGCGCAATCGCCTTCCACTGCGACTCGACCGTTCGGCGGTGCCAGACGAGCGATACCATCGCCAGCGCGAGCAGGTTCCACATCGCGACCTGCTTCGTCATGATCGCGAGGCCGGCCGCCACGCCCGCCAGGAAGAACCAGCGCCTGCGTCCGTCCTTCATCCCGAGCGTGAAGAACATCAGCGACGTGACGAGCGGCAGCAGCATGTACGCTTCCGTGTTGGCGTTGAGCGCGACCCACGGTATTCCGGTCGAGATCGCGAAGATGAGCGCGGCGATCGACGCAGTGCTTTTCGGCAGGACGAGGCGCGCCTGGTGGTACAGCG
Organism: Dehalococcoidia bacterium; assembly: GCA_041481535.1. Lineage (GTDB taxonomy): Bacteria > Chloroflexota > Dehalococcoidia > SM23-28-2 > RBG-16-64-32 > DATKKM01. The sequence continues at coordinate 65,379 of JBGPBZ010000001.1, forward strand.
C
>JBGPBZ010000002.1:0-61636 GCA_041481535.1 Dehalococcoidia bacterium
GTGTGGGTCTGGATGAAGGCGCGCCAGTCCCGTCCGGCTCCGAGGTGTTCGCCGAGCATGCGGTTGCGGCCGTGCGTACTGAAGCCGGTGGTGATGATGTCGCCGATGCCGGCGAGTCCGTAGGCGGTAGAGACGTGACCGCCAAGGGCCTCGACGATGCGTGTCATCTCATCGAGGGCGACGGTGGCGAGGAAGGCCTTGGAGTTGACGCCGTAGCCGACGCCATCGGACATGCCGAGGGAGATGCAGTAGATGTTCTTGAGGGTGGCGCAGAGCTCGAGGCCAACGACGTCGTGAGTGGTGTCGACTTTCATGTGGTTGTTCTGGATCATCGCCTGGCAGACGGTCTGGGAAGTCGGGTCTGTGACGGCGATGATGACGGCGACGGGGAGACCGCGCGCCATCTCGAGGGCGATGGCGGGGCCGGCCATGCTGCCGACGTAGGGATCGCAGGCGTCGTCGAGCTCGTCGCAGAGGACCTGGCTCATGCGGCGGTGCGTCTCGGCTTCGAGGCCTTTGGCGACGTTGAGGACGACTTGCCGAGGCTGGATGTGCGCGGCGATGTCTTTGGCGAGGCGGCGGACGATCTGCGAGGGAACGCTGACGACGACGAGGCGCGCGCCGGCGATTGCCTTGTCGATCTCCCAGGCTGGTTCGATGTTGCCGTGGAGGGGGACGCCTTCGAGGTACCTGGTGTTGAGGCGGTTGTCGCGGATGTCTTCGAGGACGTCTTCCTCGATGCTCCAGAGCCGGACGGGGTGGCCGTTGCCGGCGATGACCTGGGCGAGGGCGGTGCCCATGTTGCCAGCGCCGAGGACGGCGGCTGCGTCAGTCATGTTGGGGAGGGTAGCAGGGTGGAGGGTGGAGGGTCGAGGGTGGAGGGTGGAGGGCGGAGGGCGGGAGCAAGACGTGGGCTCAGCGCTGCGGCGCTTCGACGGAAAAAGGTAGTCCCCTTCGATTGCGGCTGGCGCCGCGCTCAGGGCATGCTTCGACTGCTCGCTGCGGCGAGCGCTCGGGATGAGCGGATTTGATTGGAAGACCGTACGTCAGATGTCGAATTCTTCGATGGGGCCGACTTCGTGGCGTCCTTCGAGACGGCCCTTCGCTGCGCTGCGGCCCTCCTCAGGATGAGCGGACTGATCAGATGTCGAAGTTCTCGCACGGCCCCATCTCGTGGCGGAGAACGGAGGTCAGCATGCGGCGGACGCCGTTGATGTGGGCGAGGTCGTGGGTGGGCCAGTAGTGGATGAGGTTCGAGACGGTGAATTGGCCGAGGGTGTCGTGGTGGGCGGTGCGCTGGAGCTGGGCGGCGGTGAGGGTGCGGAGCCAGGCGATTGTTTCGGCGCGGGCGGTTTCGAGTTGGTCGAGGAGATTGGCGACGGGGCGGGCTTCGAGGTCGCTGGCGGCGAGGGTGGCGAGGGGGTCGATGGAGGTGATCGATGGGTTGTCTTCTTCGACCATGCGGTGGAGGCGTGCGGCGAAGACGTGCTCGACGTCGACTTCGTGGGCGAGGATGCGCTTCGGTGACCAGCCGCGGTCGAGGTCGGCGGTGAGGATTGAGTCGGGGAGACCGGCGAGGAGGCTGCGGAGGACGTTGGGTGCGGCTTCGAGGAGGGAGAGGGCGGCGAGTTCAGTGTCGCGCACGTTAGTTAACCGCGGATGACGCGGATGGGCGCAGATGGGACGCAGATTTGTTCATGTTAGTTGGATTCGCGAAGGATTCGCGGTGGCACGAGCGCCCCCCGCCCCGCCAGGTCCTTCCTTCGTCTGGATGACGGAAATTGTGTGTGGAGGGTGGGGCGGGCGGCTCAGCGCTGCGGCGCTTCGACGGAAAAGGTAGTCCCCTTCGACTGCGGCTGGCGCCGCGCTCAGGGCATGCTTCGACTGCTCGCTGCGGCGAGCGCTCAGGATGAACGGATTGAATTGGAGTGCGCTTGTCTTCAATCGAAGGTGAAGGTTTTGAGGTCTTCGGCGCAGACGGTGTTTTTGAGGCCGTTGAGGACGGGTTTGCCGGTCATGTGCGTGAGGATCATCGTCGTGTCGGGGGTGATGCGGTCGCGGACGATCTTGATGTCGTCGAGGCCCATGTGCTCGGGGCCGGAGCCGTCGTGGTAGGTGCAGTCGACAACGTACACGTCGGCGCCGTCACCAAGGGCAACGACGTCCTCGCAGAACATCGAGTCGCCGGTGTAGGCGATGGTCTTGTCGCCGATCTGAACGCGGTAACCCAACGCATGGAGACCGTCTTTCTTGACGTGGTTCATCGGGAAGCAGTGGAACTTCAGGCCGGCGGCTTCTTGCTCGACGCCGACCTGTGCGTCGATGTAGATGCGCTTGTATCCGGCCTCTTTGATGATGTTGGGGTAGACGCGGTGCGCGAAGTCTTCGAGCACGGCCTCGCAGCCGGGCGGGCCAACGATGTAGAGGTCTTTGGTGCGGTGCGTCATGTAGACGTACTCGAGGAGGAGGAACGGGAGGCCGACGAAGTGGTCGCCGTGGAAGTGGGTGATGAAGATGACTTCGATGTTCTCCAGCGGGAGGCCCAACCGCTTGAGCTGCGGAAGCATTGTCGGCGGCGCGTCGAACTGGTACTTGCCGTCGACGATGAACGAACTCCAGTAGCGTCCCTCGGAAGCGAAGGCGTTGCTCGAGCCGAGGAACGTGACGTCCAACTTAGGCGGCCACCTGTACGTATTCGCGGTAGCAGCCGTCGAGGAAGCCCCAGAGAGCGTCGCACGCCTCTTCGGCGGCTTTGGTGGCGGTCTCTTCTGCGCCAGGGGTGTTCTCGGCGTAGCGGGCGACCATGTTGCGGGTGACGCGGGAGTGCTCGACGTCGAGGGAGTGGTGGACGACGAAGAAGCGCAGGCCGTCCGGTGAGTTGACGCCGTAGTACTTCTTCAGGCCCTCCATCTTTGTGCCGGCGACTTCGGGGACCTGCGACTCGTAGGCGTAGAGGGCGGCGATGCCGGCGATGAACGGCGAGTCCTTGGTGATGCGGCGGAAGGTGTTGTCGATCGCGGTCGTTTCGGGGAGCGGCGTGGCATCGGTCATGTCTTCGCGTTGCAGGCCGAGCGCTTCGCCGAACTTGAGCCAGAGCTCGGGGTGGTTGTTCGGGCCTTCTTCTTCTTCGCGGAGGTTCTCAAGAAGCTCCTGGCGGTCAGCGAGTTCGTCGCAGTTGGCGTGTGTGCCGGAGACGTACTTCGGGAAGGCGAGGACGTGGTGGAAGTACTGACAGGTGTAGCCCTTGAGCTCGTCGAGGGTGAGTTCGCCTGCTTGCCAGCGCGTGTAGAACGGGTGCTTGAGGATGGACTTCTCGGCGATGATGGCGTCGATTCGGTCACAGAGGGCGCTGGGAGTGGTCTGGATGGTCAAGCGTACTCTCCTTCTGTTCGTGCGATGTCCATTGATTTATACGTGCGCGGGAGTTGGGTGAGGTGTGACGCGGGTCACACTTTCGGGGTACTACCGCCGTATTCTACCGGACGTTGGCGGACTGTCAACGAATGGCCTCCACCACGGCGGACAAGTCCGGCGGAACGAATTAACGAATGCGTGGGAAGCAAAAGAGGGCTGGTTTTGAAACCAGCCCTCCTTTTGGTTGCGGGCGTTGCGGGCGGCCTGAAGGCGCGCCCCTACGTGCGTCCGTTAGCGCTTGAGGATGTGGATGGTGCAGGCGGAGCCGAGGCCAATGACGTGGGCGAGGCCGGTCTTGGCGCCCTTGACCTGGCGCTTCTTGGCTCGCTCGTCTTCGCGGAGGTGCCAGACGACTTCGACGATGTTGGCGACGCCGGTTGCGCCGAGCGGGTGGCCTTTGGAGAGGAGGCCGCCGCTGACGTTGACCGGGATCTTGCCGCCGTTGTAGGTCTCCTTGTCGTCGATGAGCTTGCCGGCTTCACCTTCGCCGCAGAGGAAGAGGTTCTCGTAGTGGATGAGCTCGGCTGTCGCGAAGCAGTCGTGAAGCTCGACCATATCGAGGTCTTCAGCGCCGATGCCCGCTGTCTTGTACGCTTCCTTGGCGGCGTTGCGCGTGCAGGTGTTGATGTCGAACATCGTCGGGTTACGCTCGCTGTAGGGGTCGGAGGTGAGTACGGAAGCGGCGACCCAGACGGGCTTCGTCGTGTACTTCTTGGCCTTCTCCGCCGACATGAGGACCGCGGCCGCGGCGCCGTCGCCGGTGGGGCAGCACATGTACAGGGTGTTGGGCCAGGCGACGACGCGGGCGTTGAGGACTTCCTCAAGCGGGGTCTCCTGCTGGTACTGGGCGTAGGGATTAAGGACGCCGTGCTCGTGGTTCTTGACGGCGATCTTGGCGATCTGCGCCTGGGTGGTGCCGTACTTGCGCATGTGCTCGACGCCGGCCTGTCCGAAGACGCCGGGCATGAGGCCGGTGCCCATGACGCCTTCAGTGCTGTAGGCGCGGTCGCCGCCACCGCCAGCACCGAGGAGGCCCATCTTGCCCATCTGCTCGCTGCCGACGGCAAGTGCGATGTCATAGGCGCCCGACGCGACGGCGTAGTAGGCCTCACGGAAGGCGGTGGAGCCGGTGGCGCAGGCGTTGGCGACGTTGATCACGGGCACGCCGGTGGCGCCGATCTCCTTCATGATGCGCTGGCCGATCATGGCGTTGGACTGGTAGAGGTTACCGCTGGCTACGATCTCGATTTCGTTGATGGTGATACCGGCGTCCTTGAGCGCTCCGAGGGTGGCCTCGGAGGCGAGGCGGACGACGTCTTTGTCCGGGTACCGCCCGAACTTGAGCATGTTAGCGCCGACGACTGCTACGTCTCGCATGTGATTCTCCTTCTTCCTTCCTTGGTAGTTCCCTTTGGCTCGTGTGTGAGTGCAGTTAGTTGCGCCGGTAGGGCGCAGCAAGCTGACGACCCTACGATACGAGCTTGTACTTCACGGATATGACGTCGTTGCCCTCTTTGTCCTGGGCGTGGACTTCGCTGTACATCTTGACTCGCTTGCCGAACCAGCTCTTGTCGGGCTTGAGCGGGTCGAGGCCGTCGACGTTAGCCCGCACTGAGACGCCGTCGTCGAGGTCGATGATGGCGGCGACGTAGGGTGTGGGTAGGCCGGGCATGGCCTGGTGGACGACCGCGAAGACGTAGATCTCGCCGTCGTCGCCGTAGCGGACTTCTTCGAGCTTGTCCTGGGCGCCGCACTTGGCGCAGGCGATGCGGGCGCCGAGGAACTTGGCGCCGCAGGCCCCGCACTTCACGCCCCAGAGGTACGGCTGTTCGGCCGGGTATTTATCGGGGATCTTGATGAAGGGGAGGATGGGGACGGTTTTCTTTTCGGTGGCGGTTTCTTGAGCCAAAGGCGACCCTCCTTGGTGGGATGTGCGCGCTTCGGCTGTGTGGCCGTGCGAGCGCTCTCTATATACGCGAACCTTTACGTGCGCGTCAAGGGTGGAGGGGATCGGGGCCGATTTCGAATTCAGGATTCCGTGACCAGTCCGCGGTCGCGGGCGTCATAGATTATCGATTTGGCGAGGCGTTCTGTCTGCTGCTTCATTTCTTCTGTGAGGGTGCCGTCAGGAGTGAGCCAACTGACGCTCACAAGGAAGTTCCTATCACCGACGCGAAAAGTCAGCACGTAGAACGTAGTGTCTTGCGATTGTTGGCCAATCTGTACCGTAGCGCGTGTTCCATCGAGGTCGACTTCTGGATCATTTTGATCAATGTAAGCCGGCTCGCGGTACTGCGCGAAGTCCATCCCGTCAGCAACGGCTTCCGTGGCCTGTGGGTCAGGGCGGCCGCCGCTGAACTCGATTACCACGCCGTCGAGGGTGGCGGCTGTGCCGCACTCTTCGAGGCAGGTCGGAAGAGTCAAACCGGCCGGAAGATAGATGGGCATGGCTGGGATTAGTTTGCCTCCCTCAGCCAGGTTGTCGGCGAAGTGATGGAGCGCGTCGATTTCGTCCAGGGATTGATTCGAAATTGGAGGGGCTGTCGAATCGTCATCTGAGCAGGAAGCGATGACGCCGATAGCTAACGGGACCGGGATCAGAAAAAGGAGCGTCCTGAGCAAAGTGCTTGTACGCAGCATGAAACTATCTACCCCACCACGGGGTGCTGGTCTTCGCGGTCCCTCACCCCCGTCCCCTCTCCTCCACCGCGCCGGACAAGCGTGCGCGGGCGAGGGGCGATCAGTGTCGATCGGCAGCAGTGCATGATGAGGAGCGGGAGCAGTGCATGATGATCATGGGTGTCACTCCACCGCGGGGTGCTGGTCTTCGCGGTCAAGCGGTGGGATGGAGAGGGACATGACGAGGGCTTCGGCGGAGACGGCGCGGATGGCGTGGACTTGGCCGGGCTCGATGCGGACGGTTTCGTAGGGGCGGAGGCGGATGGTCTGGTCGCCGACGCGGGCTTCGACTTCGTGCTCGAGGACGGTGTAGACCTGGGCGCTTTTCTTGTGAAAGTGGGGGGCGACGCGCTCGTTGGTGAGCATGCGGATGATGCGGATGCTGCACTCGGGCATGAGGGTGTGGGAGAGGATTTCGTAGTCGCTCATGACGGGGCGCCCTCACCCCTGGCCCCTCTCCCGCTGCGGCGGGCGAGGGGCAATCTGTCGAACCGAATGCGAATCATGGATGCACCTCCGCGAATGTCTCGCGGGCTCGAGCGTAGTCTTCGGGGGTGTTGATGTCGAGGAGGACGATGCCGGAGTCGAAGGGGAGTTCGTGGACGTCGCCGGCGCGGCGGTGGATGATCTCGCGGAGGCCTTTGGTGGCTTCGTCGACGCGCTTGAGCTCGGGGCCAAGGGAGCCGCAGAGGAGCGCGGGGTGGCCGCGCTGTCCTTCGAACGTTGGGAGGGTGATGAGCGCGCCGGTAGAGAGGTGGTTTTCGAGGAGGCGGCGGATGACGCCGGCGGGCCGCGGCTGATCGATGTTGAGGACGATGATTTCGCTAGTGCCGGAGGGGATGGCGAAGGCGCCGGTACGTAGAGATGAGGCGCGACCTTCGGCGTAGTCGACGTTGATGACGGCGGTGGCGCCGGCGCGCTCGGCGAGGGGGCGGACCTTGCGCGCGGCGTGGCCGAGGACGGCGATGACTTCATCGACGCCGCCTTTGCGGAGCTGGTCGATCTGGTATTCGATGAGCGTTTCGCCGTTCCAATCGAGCAAGGGTTTGGGCCTGCCCATGCGGCGCGATTCGCCGGCGGCGAGGAGGATGGCGGTGATCACGCCGGGTGGGCGGCGGCCTTGCCCGGGTCGCCGTGTGCGGCGTAGGGGTGAAGCGCTTGCTCCGGGATCTCGACGACATCCTTGAGGATATGGATGTCGCGCGCCGCGGTCTCCGCGATGCCGCGGACGAAGGCCTTCGCGGGGACGAACCGGTCCTGGAGCTCGCTGGAGAGGAGGTTGATGCCGAAGTTACCGTCGATGACGACGCCGCGCGGGCGGGCGAGGTCTTGCAACCGCGCGGTGAGGTTGATGAGCTGGCCGCTATAGTCGAGGGTCTTGCCCTGCGACATGAGGCAGCAGGTGGTGCCGCGGGCGAGGCCGATCCCCATGTTGGTGGGCGTCTCGAAGGTGATCATGGGGTTGTTGCGGGAGAAGGTGGGGAACTCCTCGACGCAGCGGACGGCGCTGGTCACGGCCTTGCTCATCGTGTCGAGTACGTTGTCGCGGTTGAAGTGGACGGCGATCATGAGGCCGTCGCCGGTCGATTTGTAGAAGGTGCCGAACGGGAAGTACTCATCGATCATGTGGATGAACACTTCGCGGATGTACGTGGCCACGTCGGGCGATTCGTGGTCGTCGCTGAAGTCGGAGAAGCCGCGAATGTCGGCGTAGATGATAATCGCGTACTCGGACACGCCGACGGCGTCGTCCAGCCCCTCACGCAAGTTCATCAACTACCCCTCCGAGGAGAAGAATTCGCTGAGCTTCATGGCCATGCCCATGTTGCCGCCGAGTTTCACCTTGTTGAACGGCCCCGGCATGACGGCGGTGATCGGGTTGAGGTCGCCGGTGGAGAGGTCGATCCAGCTTTCGGGCTTGGTCTTGATCTCGACGTCGTGCTTTTCGGGCGCACCGTCCTGGGAAACGGCCTTGCCGTGGTTGATGGCGATGCCCCACTGTCCGCCGCCTGCGCCTTCCATCGTGAAGAGGTAGGTGCATTCAACGTCGGCGGCTTTGTCGCTGCGAAGGATGAGCGGCATGTAGTGGAAGAGGCGGGCCATGTGGTAGTTCACCTGGTCGGGGGTGCTCCCCTCAATCCAGTGCGGGAGCTTCTTCTTGTTGACTTTGCGGATCTCCTGGTACTGGCCCGGGAGGAAGAGGTAAGCCCCGAAGAAGAGATCGCGGATGGTGGCGGGGACGTCCCATGACGGGCTCATTGCCGGCTTGTCGAGGTCGGCTTCCGAGAGGCCCTGCAGCATCTGAATGTGCTCGCCGAATGTGGACTGCATGAGCTGCAGGAGCTCGGAGACCGGGCGATCGGAGAGGCTCTTGGCCATCTTTTCGCGGAAGGGGATCGTGTCGGAGCGCTTCTCGAAGCCGTCGACGTGGCCCTTCTCACCGGCGAGCGCCTGTTTTGTGAGAGGCAGCGTCTCCGCCTGCATGGTGGCGGGCATGAGGGCGAGGTGCTCTCTTGCGGTCCACTCGTCCGTCTTCTTGGCCCACTCTTTGTCGTCGAGTTTGGCGTAGCCGTCGAGCGAACGCTGGAGCGAGGCCGTGTAGAAGCCGAGGATTTGTTCTTTAGTTGGCTTTGTCATGATTGTCATTTCTAGCCCTCCCGAGGGTTTTAACCGCTTCTGGTGGTATCTGTTTCAGGCGTTGGTTCCATTGCTCAGCTTACCGAGTGCGCGAAGTAGGCGCTCGGGGGTGATGGGTGCTTCGTTGATGAAGACGCCGGTGGCGTCGGCGATGGCGTTGGCGATGGCGGCGGCGCCGGCGACGATGGACGGCTCGCCGACGATGCGCGCGCCGTACGGGCCTTCCTCTGACGGCACCTCGACGATGATCGTCTCGATGGGCGGGAGGTCGCGGGCGGTGGGGAGACGGTAGTCGAGGAGGTTGCCGTTGAGGAGGATGCCGTCCTTGTCGTACTGCATCTCTTCCCAGAGGGCGATGCCGAGGCCCTGCGAGACGCCTCCCTGCATCTGGCCTTCGACGGAGAGCGGGTTGATTGCGAAGCCGCAGTCCTGCGCGATGGCGTAGCGGAGGACGGTGATATCGCCGGTATCGGGATCAACTTCGACCTCGGCGGCCTGGCAGGTGAAGCCGGGCGCCATCTTGGTCGCGGTGATCGCGCCACGGCCAACGACGACGGGATAGCGGGCGCCGAAGTTCGTCGTCCAGCGGCCGATGCGGGTGAGTGCGATCGACTTCTCGGCGTCGCCGATTACGCGGACGGCGCCGTCTTCGATCTCGAGGTCTTCGGGCGAGCATTCCATGCGGGTCGCGGCGACTTCGAGGATCTGGCGACGCGCGTCTTCGGCGGCGAGCTTGACGGCGCGTCCGACGGTGTACATGGTCTTCGATCCGGCGCTCATGCCGGCGTAGGGCGCGGTCTTGGTATCGCCGTAGTTGACGCTGATCCGGTCCAGCGGGACGTTGAGTACCTCGGCGGCGATGGACTGGAAGCTGGTGTTGACGCCGGTGATGTCGGCCGCGCCGACGGTGACGTTGAACGTCGCGTCCGGGTTCATGGCGACGATGGCGCTGGCGGGCTGCAGTCCGCCCATCCAGCCGCCTACGGCGAGACCGACGCCGCGGTTCGGGTGCTGCCTGGACTTGCCGCGCGATTTCCAGAGATCGCTCTCGGAGATCGCGTTGAGGCATTCAACGAGACCGATGGCCGGGTACGCCTGGCCGTTGGGGAGGGGATCGCCTTCGACGACGGCGTTCTTCAGGCGCACTTCGATGGGATCGAGGCCGAGTTCCTTCGCCATCATCTCGACCTGGCATTCGATGGCGTAGGTGGCGTTGTGGGCGGAAGGAGCGCGGAGAGCGCCGACGCTGGCCTTGTTGGTCATGACTTCGTAGCCGACGATGTCGAGGTTTTCGCACTTGTAGTAGCCACCGACGAGCAGCGCGCCCGCCGCAACCGACGCGCCCGGGTAAGCGCCGGTGTCGTAGACGAGGCGGGACTGGATGGCGGTGATCGTGCCGTCCTTCTTCATTCCGGTCTTGAGATCGACCTGCGCGAAGGCGGCAGGTGTGGCGGCGACCATGTCCTCGCCGCGGGTCATGATGTACTTCACGGGCCGGTGGACGGCCATCGCGAGGAGCGAGACCATGAGCTCGGTGAGGTATATCTTGCCGCCGAAACCGCCACCCACTTCAGTCGCGGTGACACGCACCTTCGACTCCGGAATGCCGAGTGACGACGCGAGCTCTTCGCGGATGTAGAACGGGGCCTGGGTGCTGGTCCAGACGCTGAGCTCGCCGTCGGCGTAGTCGGCGATAGTGGAGTGCGGTTCGATGTAGGACTGGTGGACCATCGCGGAACGCCAGGAGCGCTCGACGATGACGTCGGCCTGCGCGAAACCGGCCTCAACATCGCCGCGCTTGAATGGCGTGGTCGAGACGATGTTGCTTGCCTTGCCTTCCTGGTTGCCGGACTCGAGGTCGACGGCGACGTGGCCCTGTTCCTCTGAGCGATCGATGCCGTGCAGCGAGGCGTGGACGAGCGGAGCGCCGTCCTTCATCGCCTCAAGCGGATCGATCACCGGCGGGAGCACCTCGAGGTCGAGTTCGATCAGGGCGAGCGCTTGCTCGGCGACGTGCGGATCGGAAGCGAGGACGGCGGCGATCGGCTGGCCGGCAAAGAGCGCCTCGTCGTCCGGGAAGACGATGGAGCGGCGGTTCGAGGGGTTCTTCTTGTAGAAGGGCAGGTCGGCGGCGGTGATCACCGCCTCGACGCCGGGGAAGGCGCGCGCTTTGCCGGTGTTTATCGAGCGGATGCGAGCGTGGGCGTACGGACTGCCGAGAATCTTGGCGTGCAGCATGCGCGGCAGGTGCATGTCGTCGGCGAAGATGGTGCGACCGGTGACCTTGGCAGGGCCCTCGATGCGCGTGACGGGCTTGCCGACGTACTTGTGGCCGTTGGCGTCGCGTTGGGTCTTTTGTTCGGGGCGTGCTTTTGTTTGTGCCATTGGGAAGCCCTCAGCTTTCAGCAGTCAGCAGTCAGCTTTGGTTGGTACAAAGCGATTGTGCATGGTTCGGACAAATTGCTTGGCGGCAGTGTAGCTCTCACCCCTAGCCCCTCTCCTCCTCCGCGGCGGACAGGCGCTGCGGCGGGCGAGGGGAGCTACAGATCGAGCCGTCACTTTGCGGCCATTCTCTGGGCGGCGAGTTCGACCGCCTGGAAGATTTTGGTGTAGCCGGTGCAGCGGCAGAGGTTGCCGGCGAGACCGCTGCGGATCTCTTCGAACGTGGGTTTGGGGTTGTGCTCTAGAAGCGCGGTGGCGGCCATCACCATGCCCGGTGTGCAGAATCCGCACTGGACTCCGCCGGCGTCTATGAATGCCTGCTGGACAGGATGGAGGTCGCCGTTTGTGGCGAGGCCTTCGATGGAGACGATTGTGCGGCCGTCTGCCTGGGGTGCGAGTATGAGACACGAGGTGATGAGCCTCCCGTCGACGATCATCGAGCAGGCGCCACAGTCGCCGGTGCCACATCCTTCTTTCGAGCCGGTGTAGCCTAGCGCCTCGCGGACGGTCTCGAGCAGCGTCCAGTTGGGCTCGACGGCGAGTTCCCGCGATTCGCCGTTGATGCGGAGGTTGATGATTTGCTTGGGCACTAGACGGCTACCTTGAGCGTTCCCACGTCCTCAGGGATTGGCTCGCCATCTTTTTGTAAAGACTCTAGATAGAGCAGAATCGCTTCCTTGGCGTTTGCGATGGCTTCTTCACGGGTATCACCCTCAGTGATACATCCGGGGAGCGCGGGGACGGTTACCGTGTATCCGCCTTCCTCCGTATCCGGGTCGAGAATTATCGTGTATTCGCGCATCTTATCCTCACAGCAACTCTATGAACTCGTCGACGGTAAGACCCGCCTGCTCGATGATGCTTGCCAGCGTCTTAGGCTTGATGGTCGTTCGATGCATCGCCAAAGTCACTCTCCTCGGCGATCCGTCTGGTCGTTTGAATATCGTATAACCTCCACGTCCCCCGTGTACGATCCAACCCCCACGAACGAGCGCTCTCTAGACTTGTGCCGGCGTGACACGCGGTAGTTTCGGCACATCAGCCTCTCGCTCTCTCGGCGGCGCGCGATAGCATGCGAGCCGTTATCACTTTGACGAGGTGGCGGCGGAAGTCGGCGGAGCCGCGAACGTCTGCGATGGGGCTGGCCTCGGCGGTCGCGGCTTCGGCGGCGCGGGCGAAGACGTCTTCGGTGGGAGATTGGCCTTCGAGGACGGCTTCGGCTTTCGATGCGCGAATGGGCATCGGAGCGACCGCGCCGAGAGCAACGCGCGCGGTGGTGATCTTGCCGCTCGCCAGGGTGAGCGCCACGCCGACACCGACGACGGCGATGTCCATCTGCTTGCGCGGGGTATGTCGCTGGTAGGCGCTGGCGGTTCCCGCGTGTGGTGTTGGCAATCGCAGCTCGGCGAGCAGCTCGCCGGGCTCAAGGGAAGTGACGCCCGGGCCGCGAAAGAACTGGGTTAGCGGAATCGTGCGGCGGCCGGTGGGACCAACGATCAGGCAGTCGGCCTCGAAGACGAGGAGGGGCGGCGCGGTGTCGGCGGAAGGCGCGGCGTTGCAGACGTTGCCGCCGACGGTGCCCATGTTCATCGTCTGGTTGGAGCCGACGACGCCCGCGCCTTCGGCTAGCGCCTGGTAGCGCTCGCGGATGACGGAATGCGCGGCGATCTCGGCCATCGTTGTGCCGGCGCCGATGCGGAGGCCGTCCGTCTCAGTGAAGGCGATGCCGCGAAGCTCGGAGATACGGTCCAGGCTGACGACCATTTGCGGGTAAGGGAACCTGGTGCGGCCTTCCTTCATCTGGACGACGATGTCCGTACCGCCTGCGACGGGACGCGCGCCCTCACGCAGCTCGTGCAGCAGCGCGATGGCCTCGTCGAGCGTCTTGGGGGCGTAGTAGTCGAATGGGCGCAAGCGTACCTCCGTTCGTGGATTCATATTCTAAGGGGTCGCGGGGAAGGCTGCTATAGATGGGTGCTAACCGGCTCCGGTCAGACCCGTCAGGCGCGCGTCGCCCACGCCCTTCGCCTGGATGAGGACGCGGATGCGGCCGAGGCCGCCGGGGTCGAGGAGTTCGGTGACGGCGCGGCGGCGGGCGGCGTACTCCTCGAGGTTCGTTGAGTCGGGCGGTGTGGCGAGCGCTTCGGTGATGCCGAGGTTTTCGAGGAACTGCGATTGGGTGATGAGGCCGAGCGTGCGGAGGCCGCTCTCTTCGCCGTCGCGGCGGATGGACGTGAAGTCGACGTGGGCGGTGAGGTCCTGGCGGCCGATGCGGGCGTAGGGGTCGGTGCTGGGGTTCTGGCGGTAGAAGGCGAGGAGCGTGCCGCCGGTGCGCCAGGGGGCGTAGAGGTCGGAGGCTTCGTAACCGTAGTCGATCGCCAGGAGAAAGCCGCGGGCGAGTGATGCGGCGGCAGATCGCACCCAGGCGAGCGCTTCGAGGTTAACCTCGGCGCGGCAGCCTTCGCCGGGGAGAAGACGGAGCGCATCGAAGTAGTTGATGACTTCGGGCGCGGGATCGCGCAGCTCTTCGGTGAAACGAGCGCCGTCCCAGGTGACGTAGATCTCGCGGAGGCGGCCGTTCTCGAGGGCGACGCGGTGGACGGGCATGGCGTCGAGGAGCTCATTGGACAAGATCACGCCGGTGATGTTAGGTGGAAGTTTGGTCGACCACGCCACCTTCTCAGCGAGACCGTGGGCGGTGAGGCGTTCGCGCTGGCGGGCGATGGCGGGTTGGTGGGGCTCGACGATTGTGTAGCGGACTGCGGTCAAGAGATCGGGCGCGGTGCGTTGGGCCCAGGAGAGGATGTCGCGGGCTAGCACGCCGGAGCCGGCACCCGCTTCGACAAGATCGATCGACGGCGGCGAGCCCAGCGCCTCCCACAACTCATGGAGCTGGCGGCCGAGCATGGCTCCGAAGATGGGGGAGAGCTCGGGGCTGGTAACGTAGTCGGCGTCGCGGCCGATGGGGTCGCGGGCGCCAGCGTAGTAGCCGAGGCCCGGGTGGTAGAGGGCCATGGCCATGAAGTCGCGGAAGCAGATGCCGCCTTCGGCCTGAATGCGGGCGACGATGGCGGACTTGAGGGCGGCGTTCTCTGTGACGGGCTCGAATTCGGTCACGAGAAGAATGGTAGGGGTTGGAGGTAGGAGGTAGGAAGTGGGACGAGAGCGGGCGATCGTGTAGTTTGGGGTCGTGATTTCGAGCTCATTGCGTGTCCGGGGCGCATTCGTGGTTGTTGTACTGCTGGCCACCGCCTGCCTCTTGATGCTGGCCGGTTGCGGAAACGACGATGCGCCGAGCAGCAGCAGCCAGCCCGGCGACTTCGCCGGCAAGAGCATCACGGTGTTTGCGGCGTCGTCTTTGACCGAAGCATTCAACGACCTGGGCCAGCGGTTCACCGCCGACACGGGCGCGGGCGTGACGTTCAACTTTGGCGGGTCGGCGGACTTGCGGGCGCAGCTGGAGCAGGGCGCGCCGGCGGATGTATTTGCCTCCGCGGATACGAAGCAGATGGGGCTGGCGAAGGACGCGGGCGTCGTTCAGGATGACGGGACGATCTTTGTGCGCAACGAGCTCGTGGTGATTATCCCTCAGGAGAACCGGGCGGGAGTAGCTACTCTGCAAGACCTCGCGAAGCCGGATGTGAAGATCGCGCTGGCGGATGAAACGGTGCCGGTGGGGAAGTATGCGCGGGAGTTCCTCTTCAACGCGGCGACCGATCCGACGTTCGATGTTAACTACGACGACAATGTGCTCGCGAACGTTGTGACGAACGCCTCGAACGTGAAGGAGGTCGTGGCGGCGGTGCAGTTGGACGAAGTAGACGCAGGGATCGTCTACAAGACGGACGTGACTGCCGACATCGCTTTCGACGTGACGACGATCGACATCCCAGAGGAGTTGAACGTGATCGCGACGTACCCGATCGCGCTGACGACGAACGGGCAGGCGCAGGCGAAGGACGCGGCGCGAGCGTTCATAGATTATCTCTTGAGTGGTGCAGGCCAGGCGGCGCTTGCGTTCCACGGATTCCTGGAGGTGCAGTAATGGCGGTACAAGTCGAGCGGAGCCGATCGCTGCAGGTGGCGGCGGAGACGATGACGATCGTCATCGTGTCGACGATCGTGCTGCTGTTCCTGGCGCTGCCGGTGTTCGCCATCATCGAACGGGCGCTCGAGAAGACGGACGTGATCGACGTAGCGTCGTCGTCGGAGGTGACGCAGGCACTGCGGCTGAGCTTCGAGACGACGGCGATCTCGCTGGCGCTGGTCATCGCGTTCGGGACACCGCTGGCGTACTGGCTAGCACGGACGCGATTGCCGGGACATGAGGTGATCGATGCGTTGATCGACCTGCCGATCGTGCTGCCGCCGGCGGCTGGCGGCCTTGGGTTGCTGATGGCGTTTGGGCGGAACGGGATCCTTGGATCGTCGCTGCACGACATCGGGGTCGATCTGGCGTTCACGACGGCGGCGGTGGTGATGGCGCAGACGTTTGTGGCGAGTCCGTTCTATATCCGTGCCGCGAAGGCGGGGTTCGAGGCGATTGACCGCGACCTGGAGGATGTGGCGCAGACGCTCGGCTCGTCGCGGGCCGGGGTGTTCTTTCGCGTGGCGATACCGGCGGCGATTCCGGCGCTGATGGCAGGGGCCGTGATGGCGTGGGCGCGCGCGCTGGGAGAGTTTGGGGCGACGATCATGTTCGCGGGGAGCTTCCCCGGCCGCACGCAGACGGTGCCGCTGGCGGTTTACCGGTCGCTGGAGACGGGGACCGATGTCCCGCTGGCGCTGTCGGCGATCCTTGTGGCGATTTCGTTTGCGGTGTTGCTGGCGTTTCGGCTGTTGATGAAGCGCACAGCGTTCACGCTGTAGGCGGCGTTAGTACTGGGAAGCGGCGTATTGGGAACCGCAGATGACGCAGATGGACGCAGATTTGGCGCAGATTAGGGTTTGATGATTGGGGCGCGTCAGAGTTCAATCCGCCGCCGTATCGCGCGCGTCCGGTAGTCTTAGGGGCATGTCGTTACTTGAGTTGGCTGTGAGATGCCGCCTGGGCGATTTCGTGCTCGATGCTGAACTTGCTTGCGAGCGCGGGCCGCTGGTGATCATCGGGCCGTCCGGTGCGGGGAAGAGCGCGACGTTGCGGATGATCGCGGGAGTGCTCAAGCCGGACGACGGGCGCATAGCGGTCAATGGGCGAGTGTTGTTCGATTGTGAGCGCAGCATCGATGTGGCGGCGCAGTTGCGGCGGGTGGGGTACGTGCCGCAGGAGTACGCGCTCTTCCCGCACCTCTCGGCGGAGGCGAATGTCGGGTTCGGTTTGCGAGGGCTTGCTCGTGAGGAACGGCGTGCGCGCGTGCAGGAGATGATCACGCTGACGGGGCTGGAGGAACAGCGGGCGCTTAAGCCGAAGCAGTTGTCGGGAGGGCAACGGCAGCGGGTGGCTCTGGCGCGTGCGCTGGCAGTGAGGCCGGACGTGCTGCTGTTGGACGAGCCGTTCGCGGCCCTCGATGTGCCGACGCGGGCGTCGCTTTTGGAGGAGGTGCGGTCGCTGATCGCGAAGACGGGAGTGGCGAGCATCTTTGTCACGCACGACCGGAACGAGGCGCTGCGGCTGGCGGACACCGTCGCCGTGATGATGGGTGGGCGCATCCGCCAGATCGGGACGCCGGGCGAGGTGTTTGGCTCGCCGGTTGACGAGGAGGTGGCGGCGTTCGTTGGCGTGGAGACGATCGCGCCGGGGCGGGTGAGATCAGTGGACTCGGGTGTGGCGCTGGTCGAGGTTGGCGGGCAGATGGTGGAGGGCGGGGGCGAGGTTTCGACGGGAGATGAGGTGCTGGTGTGCGTGCGGCCGGAGGATGTGGTGCTATCGAAGGCGGGTGAGATCGATCACACGAGCGCGCGGAACCACCTGCGCGGCCGCGTGACGCGAGTTGCGGTAGCCGGGCCGTTTGTGCGGGTGGAGGCGGATGTTGGGTTCGGGCTGGTGGCGCTGGTGACGCGGCAGTCAGTGGAGGACCTGGGGATCGCGGCGGGTGTGGAGTGCGTGGCGACGTTTAAGGCGTCGGCGGTGCACTTGATTCGGCGGGGCCGACGACAAACCGACAAACCGACAGACCCACAAACCGACGATCCGAACGGCGCGAACGCAGACCTTATTCGGTGATTCGGTCCGCTGGAGGCGATTCGTTGGCGGACGTTTCGCCTGTTACCCAGCCGTGGAGCTCGGCGAGGAGGGCCAGGTCGTTGGAGATGATGCCGTCGACACCCTCCGCGACGAGGCGTCGGGCGGCGCGCCAGTCGTCGACGGTCCAGCAGTAGAGGTCGACGTTGCGGTCTTCCATGAGCTTCGCTTTCTCGTCGTCGATGAAGCCGTAGGCCATGCAGACCTGGCGGACGCCGGACTCAATCAGTCGGAGGAAGCGATCCCACTGGTAGGGGCGCTCAATTGAGTAGCGGACCTCGAGGTCGGGGGCGGTTTCGCGGATGAGGGTGAGGACGGAGTAAGTCTGACCGCAGACGGCGACCCAGCTTTCGCCGTTATGCTTGCGGATTGAGGCGACAAGCCTGTCGACATAACGGCGGAGGTGCGGGGTGCCGTAGTGTCCTTTGACGTCGAGGAGTAAGCGCTTGCGGCCGGCGACTTCCTTCAGCAGATCGTCGAGGCGGAGGGTGCCGATGTCCGGACGCACGAAGTAGTTGCCGATGCGCACGGCGAAGCGGCCAGGCTTGTGGGTGGTCATCACGCGGTCGATCAAGAGCGGGAGCCAGCTGACCTTGCGCTCGTGGTGGATGCGGATGTCTCCGCCGCGGAACCACATGTCGACTTCGATCATGTCGCAGTCGGCGGCGAGAGCGGTGGCGAGCTTCTCGCGGGTGTTGCCGTAGGCGTGGGCGATGCGGACGATCCTCCGCGGCGGACGTTCCGCCTTAGGCGGTGTGCCCATCAGGCGGGGCGCGCGTTGGTGGCGAGTCGCTGCACCTGTCCCGCGCGCATGTTGTACTGGCCGGTCGCCATCTCGAGCACCTGACGGAGCGTGAACTTGCCGTGCTCCGGGTCCTCCGCGAGCTTTTCGAGATCTTCGGGAAGCAGGTCGTGCAGGAGGTTGGAGAAGCGGCGGTGCGCGACCTGCAGCGACATCGAACCCTCGCGCAGGGAGCCGAACTCGGCGCGGGTGAGGCACGGCGGTTGGGGCAGGTTGAGGGCGCGTGCGACGAGGCGACCGTAGTAGAAGTTGAGGTCGTCGACGGTGCGCTCGATGGCGCGGCGGAGCGAGTCGCTGTCGTCAGTCGCCGCCTCGAACGGTGTTCCGTCGGCAGACTTGAGGGCGTCGACGAGCGACTGCTTGGCGGCGTCGAGGCGGCGGAGCACGTCGTCGAGCGTGAGAGCGGGCGCGTCGTTTGTGTCAGTCATCTGTCAGTCCAGTGGTTGTCTGCCAGCGTAACCGGTATCGAGGTCATGCCACCAGGCGATGTGCTCTTCGCCGAGCTTCCAGCAGAGGTACGCTTCGCGGCCGTTGATGGTTGCACGGAAGTCGACGAGGCCGATGTCGACGTCCTTCACTTCGATTCCCATTTTGGTTATACGCTCGATGATGCCATTGATTGCGAGCGCCGCCTGCTCGAGGCCGGAGCGGGAGCGGGCGAGGTCGGCGTCGAGGCCGTGGCCGTTGCCCTTGGCCTGGTTCTGGACGGCGATGAGCCTGGCCTGCGACTCGTCGTGCTGCTTCTTGAGGTCGCGGGCCTTCCAGAGGAGGGGCGCGATTTCGGGAAGGGTGGCTTCGGCTTCATCGCGGGAGAAGAGGCGGGGCGGCATGACGCGAGAACTAGTATAGCGGTTCGTGGTTAGTGGGCTGGCAACGGATGCTGAAACCGGATAAACGGAACGGTCCTCGTGCAGACCCGTTCCGCTTATCCGTTAGAACGCAGGCTTGACGGGCGGACTGAGAGCGAAATTTGAGGTGAGACGGGAGTGGGGATAGGCACGATGCGGCCAGTTTCGCTGTATCCTGTAGGTGAAATTCTGTCCGAGGAGCCGCATATGACTACCGAAGAGCGCGCGATCAAGTCGGAGAAGTATACGGAGGAGCGAGCAGACTCGCTGCCGTTCAATACGCCGGAGAAGTCCGACCGTTACCGGACGGAGCGGTTCCCGGGCGCGATCGGACTCAACTGGTTCGAGAGCGACCCGACGCTGCAACGCTCGATGCGCTATTACCTCACGGCTGAGGAGTACGCGTGGGCGGAGCCGCACTTGAAGAGCCTGGGCGCGCTGATGGGCGGACCGATTGCTGAGCGCGCGGAGATCACGGACAAGAACCCGCCGCGGCTGGTGAAGTACGACCGCTGGGGTCACGACGTGAGCGAGGTGATCATCGCGGAGTCGGCGAAGGACACGAAGCGCGATCTGAAAGAGAACGGTTTCATGGGCCCGAAGTTCCGTCGCGAGGCGGAGTCGGCGGGCGTGAACTCCGGCCCGCTGTCGATGGCGTCCGGCTACCTGCTGAACCAGGCGGAGATCGGCATGTCCTGTGCGATGGGCGCCGACGCCGGGATGGTGGAGGCGCAGGTCTCGCAGTTCGCGCCGCCGGACATCCAGCAGTACGTGCTCTCGCGGCTCGAGTCGGGAGAATGGGTCGGTGCGACGGGGCAGTTCTTCACGGAGCGCACCGGCGGCTCTGACCTCGGCGGACTGGAGACGACGGCGACACCAAACGGCGATTCCTGGATTCTCAACGGGTTCAAGTGGTTCGCTTCGAACTGCGACGGGCAGGCGTTCGTCGTGCTCGCGAAGCCGCAGGGAGCGCCGGACAGCGTGCGTGGCAACACGCCGTTCCTCGTGCTGCGCCAGAAGCGCGACGGTAGCCGCAACGGCTTCCACATCCGCCAGCTGAAGGCGAAGATGGGCACGCACGCGGTGGCCTCGGGTGAGGTGGAGTTCCGCGACGCGGAGGCGTTCATGCTGAGCGGCCCGGCGACGAACGGCGACTCGCCCAGCGACGGCAAAGGGATGGCGCGCTTGATGGCGATGACGAACGTGGCGCGGCTGGGCGTGGCGCTGATGGGCCTCGGCTGTGCGAGGCGGGCGCTCGTGGAGTCGCTGTGCTACACGCGGGCGCGCAGCTCATGGAAGGCGCGGCTGGCGGACCACCCGCTGATGAAGCGCAAGCTGGTCGAGATGATCGTTGACGTCGAAGCCGTGCAGGCGATGCTGTTCGAGGGCTACGGCTTCCCGAACCACCAGCGGCCGGACCACGCGTTCCAGCGGTCGCGCATCGTGCCGCCTCTGGCGAAGCTGAAGGCGGCGCGCCTCGGGATTACGACGGCGAGCGACGCGATCGAGATTCACGGCGGCAACGGCTACATCGAGACGTGGCCGGTGGCGCGCATCCTCCGCGACGCGCAGATCAATACGCTGTGGGAGGGCCCGGACAACATCCTCTGCCTTGACGTGCGCCGCGCGATAGAGCGGGAAAACGCGGACGAGCCGTTCCTGGCGCGGATCCAGGAAGCGCTGGAAAACGCCGGCGAAGGAGTCGCTGCGGCACAGGTTGTTCGTGACCGGAAGGAAGACCTGGCGGAAGCGATCGCGGCGTGGAAGCGGCTGGATGGTGAGACGGCGGAGGCGCGCCTGTTCCCGCTGGCGCAGTTCATGGCCGAGACGTTTGCGGCGGCGATCCTCTGCGAGCGAGCGGAGTGGGAACTGCGTGAGTTCGGCGACGACCGCAAGAGCGTCGTCGCGGCGCTGTATACGGAGCGCTACCTGACCGACCGCAACCGGCTGCGTGACATCGACTCGCCGTCGAGTCTGGCGCTTGAGCGGTTCGATGACCTGGTCGCGGGCGCGCTGGTGGATGCGCGGGCGGTTTAGGCGAGGGCGCAAAACCTCAGGGTAAGCCTTGCTCCTCTTCTCGACGTATCACGTTGAGCACGTCCTCACTGAGGCGGAAGTCGACTTCGAGGAGGCTCTCTACGAGTTGCAGAACAGACGCGATGATGAGCCTGCGCCGTGCCTCTAGAAGAACGCCTATCGTGCCGATAACCGGCACGCCATGAGCCTCCGCGAGGATTCGCGCCTGAAGGTCATCCAGGATGACATATGTAGCGTCGAGCTCCATGGCCAAAGCGATTGCTTGCGATTCGCCAGGTCCAAGAGATAGTCCGAAATGTGCACCGCTGGTTTGGGAAGATCGTACCTCAAACCACCCTGGCATGAGTTGTTCAAGGTCGGCCGCCTCCTGCAGCGAGGACGTACTACCTGCCGACCACTCATCAATCACTGCCGGAGGTATGTACACCTCGCCGAAGAGCTGTGGGAGAAGCCGAAGCAAGTGCAGATGGGCGAGCGCGATTAAGACGCTAGTATCGACGACGGCACTCAAGCGCCCGTGCGTTCGCGTTTGAGCTTTTCGATCGTGCGCATATCGTCTTCGTAGTCCTTGGTGCCGTAGCGAACGGCAGGAATTCCGAGCTCTCTTAGAAGAAGCTGGAAGGCGATACGATTCTCGCCCGAGAGTTCCGCGGCTTTGCCGATTGAAATTTCACCGGTGACGAAGAGATGTATTGCGAGGGCAGCGCGGACCTGCCCCGCTCTGTCGAGGTTTGCCAGCCGTGACTTGGCCAAGAGGTTGAGCAACTCTTCTGGCACTACTACATCGAGTTTCACGTCAGTCATCTGTTGCCCTGTGTTAGCAGTTTAGCACGCAACCTGGCTAGTCGACGCCCAGTAGCTCTACCTCAAAGACCAGGGTGGCGTTGGGCGGGATGACGCCGCCGGCGCCGCGGGAGCCGTAACCGAGCTCCGGCGGGATGGTGAGCTTACGATGGCCGCCGACTTTCATGCCGGCGACGCCTTCGTCCCAGCCTTTGATCACCTGCCCGGCGCCGAGCGTGAACTTGAACGGCTCGTTGCGGTCGCGTGAGCTGTCGAACTTCTTGCCGTCGGTGAGCTTGCCAGTGTAGTGGACGCTGACGCGCTGTCCGGCTTTCGCTTCGTCGCCGTCGCCGTGAGTCGTGTCGTCATACTCGAGGCCAGTGGATGTCTTCATGTGTTGCTCCTAAGGCGCGGGGGTGACGGTATCCAGCGGGCCGGCGTCCAGCAGCTGGATATCGAAGATGAGGGTGGCGTTCGGGGGGATGATGGGCTGAGAGCCCGCCGCGCCGTAACCGAGGTCGGGCGGCACGATCAGGCGGCGTGACTCGCCGACTTTCATGCCGGCGACTCCTTCATCCCAGCCCTTGATGACCTTGCCCTGGCCGAGGACGAACAGGTAGGGGGTACGTCCGGGCTTAAGCGAGCTGTCGAAGAGCGTGCCGGCGTCCTTGAGCCAGCCGGTGTAGTTGACCGTGATCTTCTCGCCCGGGTCAGCGGTAACGTCGCTGGTGCCGGGGGTGACGATGATGTACTGGAGGCCGGAGGGCGTGGTAATGGTGTCGCCGGTCACCGTGGGCGGGAAGGGCGCCGGCGTCGGCCCCGGGGTGGGCGTTGGCGTACCGGTGCCGACGAGATCGATGTCGAAGACGAGCGTGGCGTTGGCCGGTATGGCCGTGCCGTGGCCGGTTGCTCCATATGCGAGATCAGGCGGGATGATGAGGCGGCGCTTTTCGCCCGGCAACATGCCGACGACGCCTTCTTCCCAGCCTTTGATAACAGTGCCGGCACCGACGGTGAACGTCAGCGACTGACCGTTGTTGTACGAACTGTCAAAGAGGGCGCCTGTGTCCTGCAGCCAGCCGCTGTAGCCGACGTTGACGGTGTTACCCGTCGCGACTGCGGCGCCGGCGCCGGGCGTGATGATCACGTACTGCAACCCGTCGGCGAGAGCGACGGGTGTGGCGGCGACTGCAGGAGGAGTCGCCGGCGCGGTGGGTGATGGAGATGGGGTGACGGCGGCGGTCGCACTCGGAGATACTTGCGCGACGGATTCGCTTCCACCTCCGCCGCCGAGGAGGAGGACGAGGCCCAGAACGACGAGAACGGCTACGAAGATGGCGCCGGCGCCCAGCATGACGAAACGGTTGGAGAGGACGTCCGCCGGAGACATACTGCCTGCGGAAGCGGCCAGGTTTGCGAGCTGGCGGTCGTACTGGCGGCGGCGGCGCGGATCCTTGAGGACGTTGTAGGCGGCGGTGATGTCCGCGTGGCGCTGGGCCGCGCGCTTCTTCGTGCTGGTGGATGGGTCGTATGCAGAAGAGAGGCGCTTGTAGGCGCGCTCGATGTCGTCTGGTTTAGCGTTTCGGCTGACCTGCAGTACCGCGTAGTAGTCCTTATCGTATGCCACTGGCCGCTGCGTGCCTCCACTTCGCTGAGATGATTACGAAACATTGTAGTGGCTGGAGATTAGAGGCGATAGCCGTGCGGATGCAGGAAGTGGGGAGTGGGAAGTACGAGAAGTGGTTGCAGGGATCGCCGCTCAGCGCTAGGCTGACGGCCATGAAGGACGGAGCCCCGGAGGGGGTACGGGCGCTGGAGCGAGGAGAGACGGAGCAGCTTGTCGCGCTGTACCAGAGGTCGTTCTGGGACGACCCGGCGATTGAGTTCCTGCTTCCGAATGAGAAGCGCCGGGCGAAGGGGCTGGACGCGTATATGCGAATGGCGATCCGCTACGGCTTGAAGCACGGGCGCGTGCAGACGATCGCGGGCGACGCCGGGCCGCGAGTCGGCTCCGTCTGGCTGCCGCCGGGTGAGGCGCTGGCGACCTTCCCGAAGCTGATCCGCGCGGGGTTTATCGGGATGATAATGTCGAACTTGAATGCGGCCAGCCTGCGGAAGTTCTTCGCGATGAGCAGCATGATTGAGGAGCATCGCAAGGCGGATATCCAGAAGAACCACTGGTACCTCTGGATTCTGGCCGCCGACGTGACGGAGCAGGGACAAGGCCTCGGCACGGCGGTACTGGAGGAGGAGTTGCGGGAGGCTGATCTCGCCGGCGTGCCTTGCTACGTGGAGACCGCGAAGCAGATCAACCTAGAGTTCTACGAGAAGCAGGGCTTTGTGACGAAGCGCGAGGACCCGCTGCCGGGCGGCGGACCGCCGCTATGGACGATGATCCGCAAGCCGATGGGCTAGTTCTACGCCTACATCTCGTGCGGGCTCATCAGGGCCTGCCAGCGGTGTTCGGCCTGACTGGAGAAGCGCTGCACGTCGGCGGGGTCGAGCGGGCCGTGTTCGGTGACGTAGGCGGTGACGAGGCGCGCGGGCGTGACCTCGTAGTAGACGTTGCGCACTTCGAGCCACTTCTGATCGCAGATCTCCTGCGCCTTGCCTTCTTGCAGAGAGAACGGTAGCGGCTCGCTGGGGGCGCTGATCTTCAGCGTCTCGGCGACGGGGTAGAAGGGGACTTCGGCGTCTTTCGCGGCGAGGGCAAGACCGCGGGTGCCGATCTTGTTGATGAAGTCGCCCTCGGGCAGGATCGTGTCGGCGCCGACGACGACGGCGTCGGCCTCGTGCACGAAGAGCGCCATCTGCGCTTCCGTGATCAGCGTTGTCGAGATTCCGTTGCGGACGAGTTCCTTGGCGACGCGGACGCCTTCGTTGAAGGGGCGCGCCTCGGAGACGATGACGCGGAGCGGCTTCATGGTGGACAACAGCTCGATGACGGTGGTTGACCAGCTGTGCGTCATAATCGTTCCGTTGGGGACGACCTTGCCGGCGGCGAGGGCCAGCTCCTCCGGACCGAGCTCGATCATCTCGATCGTCTCGTCGACAGAGCGTAGGCAATCGTTGGTTTCAAGATAGCGGGACCAGGCCGCGGCCACGGCGTTCTCGATGGCGGCGTTCATCGGGCGGGCGAGTGCAAGCTGGCGGCAGGTGGCGCGCAACTCTTCGCCGTTGCAGTTGGTCTCGAAGACTCGTAAGGCTTTGAGCGCGGCGAGAGCGAGCTGGCGGGCGCCGGAATCGCGGTTGGCCTGGATGTCCTTGATGGCGGTCCGGATTTCTGGCCTCATACGCACCTCCTATAGAAAGCAAAAAGCCGGGGCGTGTGACCCCGACTCACTTATTTGTCGAACCGAAACCAACCATGGGCGTGGGTGCTCCTGACTGGCAATTTCTGCTGCGGGCGACGTTCTGTAAGCGGTAGAGTACACCCTCCGCCGGAATTTGTCTTGGGGTCTGTGTGACAGTTATTGGACAGAAAGTGGAGAAATCGCCCGGAGCCGTTCGACGGCCTCTCGCTGCGCCTGTTTTTTCGCGGGCGAGGACGTGTCGACGGCGATCAGCCGCGCGGGCGGCAGCTCGGTAGGGCGCTGGAATCGGCGCTTCTGGCGGACGTAGATCTCCCAGCGGGCGTCGGACGGATCGCGGCCCTTCGCCAGGCGTGCGCCGAGGCGATTGCGAGTGGCGGATTCGCTGGCCTCGGTGAGGACGCAGGCGAACTGCGCGCCGGTCTCGCGGGCGAGACGGATGGCAGCACGGCGTTCGTCGCGACGCTGGAAGGTGGCGTCGAGGATGACGGACTTGCCGCGCATCAGCAGATCGCGGGCCTGTGAGAGCATCGCGTCGTAGGTCTTCTGGGTCATGGCGGCGGAGTAGAGGCCGGCGCGGTATTCGTCGAGCACCTTCGTCTTCGGGTCGAGTCCGGCGAGACGTTTGCGGACGATGTCGGAGGAGATGATCGTAGCGTTGAGCTTCTTGGCGATCTCCTTCGCCTCCGTTGACTTGCCGCTGCCGGAGAGGCCGCACATGACGACGAGCATCGCCGGTGGCAGCGTCTTTGCGTACTCGCAGGCGAGCTCGAAGTAGCGGCGAGCGCGATCGGCGGCGGCCTTCTTATCCTTCGCCGGGATCGAGGGGATGTCGAGCAGGAAATTCTCGACTTTGCCGCGCACGCAGGCGCTGTAGTAGGCGTAGAACGGCAGCACCTCGCGCAGGTCGGGGTCGTTGGCGATCTTCTGGTAGCGGCGGACGAACGCTTCGGCGAGGTCGGGGCGATCGCGGTACTCGAGGTCCATCTGGAGGAAGCCGACGTCGCGCGCGATGTCGAGCAGATTGATGCGGCGGTTGAACTCGACGGCGTCGAAGATGCAGATGCCGTTCTCGATGCAGACGGCGTCAGAGCGGAGGTCGGCGTGGGTGCGGCGGATGCGCAGTTGTTTCACGCGTCTCTGCAGAACATCGCGCTTGCGGGCGAAGAACGCCTCGCCGTACGCGATGCAGATGGCGTGCTGTTCGGGCGTCAGCGTGCGTCCGACGTAGGGCGTCCACTGTTGGACGTTTTCGCGGTGGTTGTAACGGATCGCCCAGTCACCGTAGCGGGCGATTGCGGGACTCGTCTCGGAGGTCTTCTGGTGGAATGGGACGAGCTTGTCGGCGACGCGCTCGACCATGCGTTTCGTCGCTTCGCCGCGCTCGATCAGGCGGTTCAGCATGCGCTCTTCGGGCAGGCGTCGCATCCAGACGGCGTACTCGACGATACGGCCATCCTTGCCGCCGACAACGAAGGCCCTCACCCGCCGGCCCCCTCTCCCGCTGCGGCGGGCGAGCGGGAGTTCGCGTATCGGTACGACGCCGAGGTAGGTGTCTTCGCAGAGGAGCGAGTTGAGCTTCACCTCCTGGTGGCAGTAGTAGCGGCGCTTGCCGAGCGTGGAGTAGTTCAGGAATCCGAAGTCGACGGGCTTCTTGATCTTGTAGACGTAGTCGTCGGTCAGGAAGACGGAGGAGATGTGGGTCTGGATGAGCTCGACGCGGCGGACGGGGTGAGGATAGGCGGCGGGCTTGAGGAGGGCCTGCACCAGCGGCGGAAGTCCGTTTTCGGGCACGAGCGCAAGTATATGAGGTGTGAGGTGTGACGTGCGAGGTGGGCTGTCAACGAATGGGGAGAACGAATTATCGAATTGCTGCCGCCGGTGGCTCGGGTTCGTTTTGATGGAGAGCGCGGCGTCTTCTTATCGCAGGCGATCTCGGGATGAGCGGATTCTGTTTACGGTGTGCTGGAAGCCGACGTAACGGTGATGTGAATCGTCTCGGCGACGAGCGGGCCGTTGGAGACGTCCTTCGAGTTCATGAAGATGACGGAGAGTGTGTGCGGGCCGGGCGCGAGGGTCGGCAGCGTGGCGGTGTGGGAGGCGTCGGCGAGGTCCAGATGGGTGGCGTCTGCGACAAACTTTGCGCCTTCGGGTGTGACCTCGCCGTCGATGATGACGCCGAGGTGGCCGTAGCCGGGGGTGACGGGCTCGCCGGCCTTCTGGTATTTGAGACCGCCGATAACCATGGCCACCTGCACGGGATTGCTGACGGTATCGCCGTCCCTGGGGGAGTTGAAGCCGACGCCGGTCGCTTGCACGCTGCCGCTGGGGGGATGGGACGAGGCCTGAACAGAGGTTGAGGAGCCTTCGTCAGAGCCACGGATGATGGCGTACGCGATGAGCCCGACGAAGATGACGATGGCGACGAGGGTGAGGATTGGGCCTCTGTAGGTCACGGTTCGTCTATTGTGCCTGCGTACGCCGATGAGGAACAGGCAGTAATGCTTTGTAAATAGCCTGTAAACGACTTGACAATATAGGGTTCTGGGAGAATACTTGGCGCACAAACCAGGGGGTGCGGCGCGTGCTGCCAGTTTTCTCGCGCATTCTTTCTTTTGCCCCATTTTCTGCGGGCTTTGCTCCCCCTTGCTCATTCTTCGTCCGCCCGGTCGCGCGTAAAGGCCGGGCAAGGAGCGTCGCGATGTGCGGCTCAGGTTAGTGTGCGACAGCGCCCGCAAGTGAGCCCATTTTCTGAAAGAGGGGGTTAGTCATGAAAGTCAACAATGCGGCGGGTTTGAGTCGCCTAACCATCGGGAGGTTCTTGGCGGGGATAGTAGGAACTCTGATAATCCTGAGCTTCTTACTAATCGCAGGGTCGACGCCGCCAACACACGCTGCGGGCGACATCGCCTTTACGGCGATCGATATGAACACGGCTGGGAACAATACCGTGTCGTGTGTTGGCCAAGGTTGTACGCCTGGAACGATCAGCTCGGTCGAGACCTGTGCAGCAGTCCCAGTTCTCGGCACGGTGGCGGTGGATATAGTTGTCAGCGGCGTTCCCAACACGATTGCCGGCAGTGGGGCCGGGCCGAACATTCAGGGCTTCGATATGGACCTGATCTACAACCCTGCCATCGTGAGAGTGTCCGCTCTTCCGGCGAATGCTTGCGCTGGTGGCCCTCCTGGCAACCTCGACATGCAGTACGCGGGGACGCCGGGAGGCAGCCACAGCACAACCACGGATGGCACCCCGGATTCAGACGGTGACTTCTTCATGAGCGAAGCAGATTTCGGTGCCACTGGCGAGTCCGGACCCGGAATTCTTATACGCCTGAGTTTGCAGGGTGTTGCCCCGGGCCTAAGCCCGCTGACCCTCCAGTACACCCTTCTCGCCCAAGCATTCCCGAACATCTACGACAACACGGGTGGGCAGGGTGTGTACACGATCGACACAAACGATCCGTCGTTGATCGTGGTTGGCGGATCGTGCACCGCTACGCCGACACTGACGCCAAGCCCGTCTCCTCCTCTTGAGAGATCAGTCACCGTCAGCGCAAGTGGTCTCGTTGTCGCTGATGGTCTGCATACCTCGGAAGTGCTAGTGACTGTGGCGGACGCATCCGGGGCACCGGTTGATGATGCCGACGTAGTGATTGAAGTTCTCGAATCGACACTCACAGATCGCGGCGATTACTTCAGCCCCGTTCTCCGCCCGGACAATTTAGGTAACGGTGTGTATAGAACCGAGTTCACCTCAACGTATGACGGTACGGTGGAGCTTCTGGCGTTTGATGCTACAACGTTCGATGCAGATCTAACGACGGTGGAGTTTCAAACGCCAAGCGGCGGTTCGTGCTTTGTGACAGTCGAAGCCCCACCGGCCCCGGTTGCGGAAGATCCATTTACCACAAAAGCACGCGATTTCTTCGACGGTCTTGACAAGGTTACCAGCCCTCCGAAAGTTAACAAAAACTCGGCCCTTGACGATCTCACGAAGAGGCAGCGCATCGATGATCAAAAGAAGATTATCGACGAGTTGATTCTTCCCGTTCTCACGAAGTTCTGGGCTAGGGCTGCAAAAGATCCGACCTCTGCAGATTCGCAATTATCAAAGATCGTGCACGACGAACTGGCCATCCTGCTAGTCCCGAAGAAGAAGGAGTTCATGGAGATCGCTCAGCGACTCTCGAACGTGCAGAAGGGGCTACTCGCTGGTTCGTTTCCCGGCAACGGGCCTTCGAACACTGACTTAGACAAGATTCGAATGGCGATGGATCTCTTTACCAGATATCAGCTCTCGCGGGGCGCCAACGATGAAAACGGCGTGCCCAATGCTCCGAACGTGTACCTCGCATGGCTTATTTACGCCGAAGTGGCCAAGCAGCTTGGGGTCGACACCGACCTCTGGACCGCGATGAACACGATCCTCACAAGAGGGGCGATTATCACGATAAACTTTGCGAAGTTAGCAAACAGGAACCCAGTCGGACTCAAACCCGAAGAGATAAAGGCGATAAACGACGGACTCGAGATGAAAAATCTCATCGAGGCTCTCGACAAGATGACGCAGCAGGAGTTGCAAGACAAACTGCGCCAAGAGCTAAAGGACAAGTCGCAGGTCCTAACTATTGCTCCGATTGGCATAGTGAAAGCGCGGACTGGGCCACCCCTTGGCGCTATCTCGATTGACGATGTGCCGCTCGGTGCGGGGTTCGTGGTCGCGGCCGTAGGCGATGGCAGTCGGCCGACAGTGGAGTTTTATTGGCAGCTCGGTTATGCGACTCCGTCTCAGCAGTCCCCGCTAGTCAGGGGGGGCGAAGAACAAGACGTTGGAGGTTGCTACAAACAATTGCCTGCCGGCGGCGTCGTTGACTTGGAGGTGCGTTCTCTTAACTTGCCCGGGGAAACGGTAAGGGGCGACTCCGGCTCACGCTTCCCCTGGTTGCCACCGGCCGCCGTCGCTGCCGCCTTGACGGCCATGCTGGCCTCCGGTGCCTGGTACTGCAGAAGGCAGTGGCTACGCTAGCCTCAGAAATTCGCATCGTACAGCCCCAGCGGCCCGCCTTCTCGTTCGCACTGAGAGGAGGCGGGCCGCTTCTCTGTATGCCACGCTGGTGTAATATTTCTGCGGGAGGGCTGATATGACTACGACGATCGAGATTAAGGGCAAGGTGAAGGACGGGTTCCAGCGGGTGAAGGACGCCTTTGCGGCGAATTTTGCGGACCACGGTGAGGTGGGCGCGTCGCTGGCGGTGATGGTTGACGGCGAGATGGTCGTCGACCTGTGGGGCGGGTATGCGGACGGCGCAGGGACGCGGCCGTGGGAGCGGGACACGATCGTCAACACGTTCTCGACGACGAAGGGGCTGACGGCGCTCTGTGCGAACCAGCTGATCGAGCAGGGGAAGCTCGACCCCGAGGAGCCGGTGGCGACGTACTGGCCGGAGTTTGCGCAGGCGGGCAAAGAGAAGCTGCCGGTGAAGTACCTGCTCAACCACAAGGCCGGACTGCCCGCAGTCGACAACATGATCCCGGCGAGCGAAGGCTACAAGTGGGAGTCACTGGTGAACGCTCTGGCCGCGCAGAAGCCGTGGTGGGAGCCGGGCACGCAGCACGGGTACCACGCGGTGACGTTTGGCAGTCTCGTGGGCGAGGTCATTCGTCGGGTCAGCGGGATGAGCGTCGGGACGTATTTCCGTAAGAACATCGCCGAGCCGCTTGGCGCAGACTATTACATCGGCTTCGGGCCAGAGCTCGACTCGCGCGCGGCGGACATGATCCCGGCGCCGTTCCAGGCGCCGGAGCCGGACCACCCGCTGTATGCGGCGTTCACGAACCCGAACTCGATGACGTTCAAGGCGTTCATGATTACACCGGAGCCGATGATGAACCCGAACTACATGAACACTCGCGAGTTTCGCGCGGCGGAAGTGCCAGCGGCGAACGGCCACGGCAACGGCCGCGCGCTGGCGACGGTGTACGGCGCGCTCGCCCGCGGCGGCGAGGTGAACGGTGTGCGCCTGCTGAACAGCGACACGATCGACGAGATGCGCAAGGAGCAGTCCAACGGCACGGACGCGGTGCTGACGATCCCGATGCGCTTCGGGCGCGGGTTCTTCCTGGAGCTGCCGGAGTACGAGCTGACGCCGAACACGACGCTGTTCGGGCACCCGGGCATGGGCGGCTCGTTCGGGCTGGCGGACCCGGAGGCGAAGGTCGGGATCGGTTACGCGATGAACAAGATGTACCTGCCGCCTGACATGGTCTCCGTCGACCCGCGCTGGATGCCGATTTTCCAGACGGTGTACGACTCGCTGTAGGCACGAGTCGACGTTAGGGGCAGCGAGGGGGCGGGTCGTTCGCGAACGACCCCTACGACGGTTTGCGCGCGCTGAACTTGAACGTGTGGTATTGCGGCAGCGCCTCGACCTGCGTGGCGACGAAGCCGGCTTTCTGAAGCCTCGCCTCGAACTTGGGCGGGTCGACTGCGACGCAGGTGTCCATGATGTGGTAGATGCGCCAGCGGAAAGAAGGCGTGCTGTCGGAGCCGGTGAAGAGCCCGCCCGGCTTGAGCACGCGGAACGCCTCGCCGAGTAGCTTGTCTTGCAGTGCGGCGGACGGCACGTGGTGCAGCATCGTGAAGCAGACCGCTGAGGAGTAGGTGTTGTCGGGGAGCGACATGTTGGTGGCGTCACCCTCGACGATGCGGACGTGTCCGTCGGCCAAACGCTTAAGTTTCTCCGCCAGCCTGTGATCGATCTCGATCGCGGTCAGTTGCGGCACGTTGTCCTTCAGCCATTCGGTTGTGCGGCCGGGGCCGGGGCCGATCTCGAGGACGTTGTCGCCGAGATCGACGTCGTCCAGCACCCAGGGGAGCATGTACTTCTTGACGGACTCGGCCCAGCCGTCCGAGTTGCAGTACCAGCGGTGGAAGAGGTTCATGCGCGCCAGTATACGGGGTGGAAATTGGAAGTAGGAAATGGGAGGTAGGAAGTAGGAGGTAGGAAGCCCCGCCCGTCCCCGCCCCGGTTCGACAGAGCTGAAGCTCTGTCCCTACGGATGCGGATGAGCGCGGCTACGAGCAGGGAAAATGTTGGTAGAAGGGCCTGGGCTGTGTCTTTGGTGGGCAGGGGGTTCTAGGCTAGCCGTAATGATTCGCCTGGCGAGCGACTGGGACAACACGGAATACTGGCTCCGGCACAGCGGCGCGCACATCGCCGGGATCCTGGCGGCGTTGTTTGTCGCCTACGTCGTCTTCCGGGCGGTGTTCCCGCGGCTGGCGAAGGCGGCGATGATGCGAAGCGCGCATCCGCCGGACGAGGAGATGGAGCGCCGCGCCGACACGATCATCGGCGTGATCGACGGGTCGGCGCGGGTGGCGTTCATGGTGCTGGCGCTGATCACAATCCTGCCGGAATTCGGCGTGAACATCGTGGCGATTGTCACCGGGCTCGGCATCGGCGGGCTGGCGCTGGCGCTGGGGTCGCAGGCGGCGGTGAAGGACGCTGTTAACGGCATCTTCCTGCTGGCGGAGGACCAGTACCGGACGGGCGACGTCGTCACGATTGCGGAAGTCACAGGTACGGTAGAGGCGATATCGCTGAGGCGGACGATTTTGCGCGACGAGGACGGCGTTGTGCACTCGGTGCCTAACGGGTCGATCGGCGTCGTCTCCAACCGGACGCGGGACTACGCGCAGGTGAACGTGGACGTGCGGGTGAGTTACGGCGAAGACCTGGCGAAGGTGCGGCGCGTCGTCGAGGACGTGGCGCGGGCGATGACGGCGGACGCCACGGTAGGAGCACTACTGCTGGAACCACCGCGCGCGAACCGCATCGACTCAGTGGATGACGGTGCGGTGACGATCACTGTTTCGGCGCGGTCGAGGCCGGCGGCGCGCTGGGAGGTGGAAAGCGAGCTACGACAGCGCCTGGCGGAGGCGTTCCTGCGCGAGAAGGTGCACGTGCCGTTCCCTGTGTACGCGGCTGACGCGGGTGAGCAGGGTTGAGCATTTGTTGACCGTGGCTCGTTGCCCACTCCCACGCCCGAGCGTACGATTTAGACGTCGGACAGCAAACCGGAGAGGAGGCAAGTGATGGTCGAAGACGATAGTAGTCACTTAAGAAACCCTCCCGACTCTGCTTGTCCGGCGGCCCCCTAAGCGTTATTTTGTAGCTTCGCTTACGCGCACTCCGGCCCCCGGCAATGCAGACACGTCGGGGGTTCTTTTCGTCCGAACACTAGCGATGACTTGATTCGCTGAGTTCCCGCCTGCTCAGCGCGAGGAGGACGGCATGACCACAAAGTACGATTTCCCAACGGTAAGCCAGGAAGTCATTCAGTTGCTGCATGAGAAGCCCGCAGAGCTCGCGCAGGCTCTTTCACGGCTTCACGCGGTGGATCGTGCGGTGATCTTCCAGGGGCTGGAGGACGACGATCAGGAGAAGTTCATCCAGGCGCTTGGGCCTGTGGAACTTGCTTCCCTGCTTGAACACTTGACGTCGCAATGGCGGGCGGCGGCAGCAGTCCGTATCCCAGAAGAGGTGCTTCCCACCGTGCTCGACAGCATGACAAGCGACGATGCTGCAGACGTCTTGCAGGGCCTTTTGAAGGAAAAGGTTGAGCCACTCCTGTTGCGCATGCGGACGGCAGGCGCGGTACGACCGTTGTTGCAGTACGGCCCGGAGACCGCGGGCGGGTTAATGACTCATGGATACGTCGAAGCGCCACCGGAGACGACCGTCGCCGATGCTCTCGCGTTACAACGATCCGAGGATATGCGCAACGTGGAGGTCTACTACTACGTGTATGTGACGACTGCTGGGCATCGACTGGAAGGTGTGGCCAGTCTCCGGGACATGCTGAGAGCAGATCCCTCGACTGCCCTCGCCGATGTCATGCGCAGGGAGGTAATCCACCTTCCGGCCAACGCGGACCAGGAGGAATGTGCCCGCCTTGTCCAGCGCTACCGGCTGCGCGCGTTGCCCGTCGTATCAGGCGAAGGGATTCTACTGGGTGTGATCACGTCGGACGACATCATGGACATCATCACCGAAGAAGATACCGAAGACATGTATAAGATGGCGGGGGTTGGCGTTAGAGAATGGGCCTTCAGTCCCTTGGGGGAATCGATCAAGCGCCGCGTGCCGTGGTTGAGCTTCAACATGGCGTGGGCGTTCGCGGGCGCGGCCATCATCAGCCTTTTTGAAGGGACGCTGGATAGGGTCGCTACTGTCGCGATCTTCATGCCGATGATTGCTGGCCAAGCAGGGAACGCCGGGATTCAGACCGCAACCATCGTGGTCAGGTCGATGGCTCTAGGCGAGGTGCATCCGCGCGACATGTTCCGGCTCTTGCGGAAAGAGTGGGCGTTGGGTGCCACGAAGGGTGCGATCTTTGGGTCTGCTCTCGGATTGATCGCTTGGGTGTGGAAGGGCAACGTCTATCTTGGTGCCATCGCCGGGTTAGCGTTGTTCCTGAATATGCTCGTCGCATCCACTGCGGGTGTTCTGCTACCGATGACGTTGCGACGCCTGGGGTTCGATCCGGCGACTATCGCCGGGGTATTCGACACGATGCTTACGGATTTTATGGGTTTCCTGATCTACCTGGGCCTGGCGACGATCTTCATTTCGCAGATCGCCAAATAGCCTAGATCCACTTCCGATATTTGAAGTAAACCAGCATCGCCAGAGCGAGCGCGATCATTAAACCGGTGATCACCGGGAAGCCCCAGTTTGCCTGAAAGCTGGGGAACTGGTTGGACTCGAAGTTCATCCCGTAGATGCCGGAGATGAGCGTGAGCGGCAGGAAGATGGTGGCGGCGGCGGTGAGCACGCGCATCACTTCGTTGAGGCGGTTGGAGACGACAGAGAGGTAAGTCTGCAGAGCGGCGTCTGAGAGGTCGCGCAGCGCCTCGATCAGGTACTCGATGCGCACGAGGTGGTCGAAGATGTCGCGGAAGTACATCGATAGATCCTCAGGAATTAGCACCGGGAATTCGCCGCGGGAGAGGCGGTTCATGATGTCGCGCTGGGGCGTCGTTGCGCGGCGGAGGCGCAGGCTGTTGCGCTTGGCGATGAGGATCTTCTGGAGGACGCTCGGCTCGGGGCGCTCGAGGACGTCGTTTTCCAGCTGGTCGATCGTCTCGTCGAGCTCGTCCACGATCGGCAGGAAGTCGTCGACGATGCCGTCGAGGAGGCCGTGGAGGAGCCAGGCGGCGGATTTGTGCATAAGCTGCTCCACCCGCTGCCGCCTGGAGATGATCGTGTTCAGGGCCTCGCAGTGCTTGCGGTGGCAAGAGACGACGTAGTTGGCGCCGAGGAAGAAGTCGACTTCCATCACCGAGATCTCTGTGTCCGGCTCGTAGCCGGTCAGCGCCTGCACGACGATGAAGATGTACGAGCCGTGGTCGTCGATCTTGGCGGGATCGAGGCGGTCGTTACGCACATCCTCGATGGCCAGCGGGTGGAACTGGAACACCTCGTCCAACAGGCGGGTGTCGTCGATCCCATCCAGGATGAGGTCGATCCAGACGATGCCCCTGGGATCGGTCAGGGCCTGGCGGATGGCGTTGTCGTCCGGCGGGAGGGTGGAAAGCTCGCCGGCGGCGTTGCGGAAGAAGCCGTTGTAGTGGCCGGAGTGCGGGGACGAGGTCACGGAAGCTCCTCTGAATGCACGTCTGACGCTGGGGCGACTGTAACAGGCGGCGAAGTTCACCGTCTATTATCTTGAACACCGGAAGTTGTAGTCTATAATTGGAGAGCAGCGGAGTAAAAGGCGAACGCGGATTACCACTTGGGTAACTTTTCAGCGTCAACGGCGTTTTACTCAGCAAATCAAGACAATTAGAGGGGCGACCTCCTTCTGGTCCGCCTAACGGCGGATACAACGAAAGGCAGTCAGGGGCGGGCTGCCTTTCGTGCTATATGTGAGGGTACGATTAGAACCGCCCCGCCCCGCCCACCGTATCCATCGCCAGTGGGTTCATCACGAGGAGGTGTTTGATGCGTCTGACCTTCGTCCTGGCCGCTCTCGGAATCACCGCTTTCGCGCTCGCCGCGCTGTCGTTCGGCAGCGGCGCTCAAGCGGCGACCGTTACGGTCGATACTGGCAACTACTATTTCTGCGACCAGAGCCACACCAACCAGGTCTGCGAAACCGCCGTAACAGCCGGCGACACCGTGACCTGGTCGGCGTCAGCGGGAACACATCATGTCGTGCAGTGCACGGACGACACGTTTGCCACCTGTAGCGGCGGGTTCGACCTGGGGACGTTCTCCTCGGGCCAGACTAAGTCGCAAACGCTCAACACCGCTGGAAGTGTCTACTACCACTGCGCAATTCACCCGGGACAGATGAAAGGTAAGATCGCCGTCGCGGCTGCATCGACGCCGACGCCGACGCCAAGCCCGACCGCCGCCGCGACGCAGACGGCCGCTCCAACCGCGACACCGGCGAAAGTACCTGCGACCGGCGGCCCTCCGGACGATGGGAGCTCGAACGTGTGGCAGTACGTGCTGTTGGGGGCCGGCGGCCTGCTCATTGTTGGTGCAGCGGCCGCGTTCGTGATCGCGCGCCGCAATCGCTAGGCTGCGATAAGCGTTCCGGTTCGATACGATAAGCGCGTGGTGTTACCCGCGCGGCCGTTGCGCAGTTCGTTTGTCGTATT
The DNA here is from genome assembly GCA_041481535.1 of Dehalococcoidia bacterium. GTDB lineage: Bacteria > Chloroflexota > Dehalococcoidia > SM23-28-2 > RBG-16-64-32 > DATKKM01. Next base: position 36,809 of record JBGPBZ010000002.1, read on the forward strand.
GGCCATCGTCCTGGCGCTCGCAATTGTCGCCGCCATCGGGCTGCGGCCGGCGTCTGCGTCGACCGTGTCTGTAGACGGTGGGAACAACTACTTCTGTTCTGGCGCTTTCGACGGTGGCATCTGCGAGACGGACGTGACGGCCGGTGACACGGTCACGTGGACGATAGTCGGCGGTATGCACACGGTCACGCTGTGCAACGACGATTTCTCCGAATGCCCGCCGGCAGCCGGCGGCTGGGACTCCGGTCTCATTTCGAAGAACGCGGTTTACTCGCAGACATTTGCATCGCCGGGGACGTACGCCTATCGCTGCGAACTACACCCGAGCGAGATGAAGGGGAAGATCGTCGTCGCCGCGGTAACGCCTTCGCCGACTCCTGTCGCTACAGCCGAGCCGACGAACGCTCCTGTCGCCGCTTCGGCGACGACCACGCCTGTTGCGCTGCCGCAGACGGGCGGTGCGCCCGATAACGGAGTGAACGTCAGCTTGATCGTTTCGCTTGGGCTCGCGCTTCTCGCGGGGGCGGCGCTGGCCTTCACGTTGGCCCGCAGGAGGGCGTGATGCTCGATCGGCCCGTCCTCTTCTACGACGGAGAGTGCCGCTTCTGCCGGGCGTCCGCGCGCGTTGTCGCGGCACTGGATCGCAAGGGTACGATCGCGATGCTGCCGTTCGATGATCCGGCTGCGGAGGAGTTACTGGCTTCGGTGGCGGCGGAACAACTCGGCGCGAGCATGCACCTTGTGCAGCCGGACGGTTGGGTGCTGAGCGGCGGCGATGCGCTAATCGAGCTGTCGCGCGTGTTGCCGTGCGGTGAAATGCTAGCGTCGGCGGCCTGGCGGAGCGATTTCCTGCGAAGCGCATTCGCGAGCGGGTACCGCTTTGTCGCCGACCACCGTGGGCAGTTTTCGCGGGTGACGCCGGACGGGCCGGGACCGATACGGCGGCCGGTTGTGGATAACTCGGCAGCGGCGCACGCGTAACGCACCGCATTCGCGATCTCGTCGTTACTCAAGGCGAAACATCGAGGCTGGGCGTATCGTGGTGCGGGTTGAGTGTGTTTGACTCGCCTGGCGGGCGACGGCTACACTCCCGACAGCCCCGCCACATCGCGTCCTGCCCAATCCGTGTCCGGCGCAACAGGATATGCGAACTACTCTCGTACGACTGCTGATTGTTCTTACTGCGTGCTCGCTTGCCTTGATCCTTCGGGCTGGTGAAACGCACGCGAACTCAGCGTTCAAGGTCGAGCCGTTCGTCTGGCAGCTAGACAGGGACTATCCCGACGGCACGCCGTCCGACGACAGTCTGCCGATTGACACCGTTTACATCAAGACGCACGACGGCACCGACTGGATGTCGACGTACGACCCACATCCGGCGGCGATCTCGGGCCCGGACGCTGTGCGGAACCTGATCAGCGTTTACAGCCAGGAGGGCATCGATGTCGCGGCGTGGTTCGTGCCGAAGGGCCTGGATTACGACGCGCAGGTGTCGATGGCGGAGCAGGTGATCGATACCGGCGTAACCGCGCTGTACGCCGACCTCGAGCCGTTCTCGGGGTTCTGTAACCAGAACTGCGGCCTCCTGGCGGATGCTTTCTGGGCGCGGCTGCGAGCGGAAAGGCCGAGTGCCAGGCTGGGGGTGATCTACGACCCGCGCAGCTGGTGGTTCGACCAGAGCGCAACGAGCCGCTGGCTGGCCAACGCCGACATCGCTTTGCCGATGTGCTACTGGGACGATTTTGCGGGTCAGGTGCCGTACGGCGACCCGCAGGGGTGCACCGCCGAGGCGAAGTTCGAGCTGAACACGAAGCTGGCGCCGGGCCGCAATATGGAGTTCGTGCCGATTCTGGAGGGTGACAGCACGGCCGAGAAGATGCAGCAGGCGATGGACGCCGCCGCCCGTGCCGAGGCGACGAGCGTCAGCGTATGGCGACGTGGCGTGGTCTCGTAGGACGCGTGGAATACGATCGCGAACTATGCAGCGCCAGCTGGACCGCACTGCGCACTGCAGCTGGTCGACGGTTGTGTTGTGAAGGAAGCGTTTCTGCCGCCGACGTACCTCATCGAAGGCGGAGGGAAGCTGCTGATAAGCCCGGACACCGATCTCGCCCCGCTTGGCCTGACGACGCGCGACGTGCAGACGCTGCCAGCGGGAGCGCTCGCACAGATACCGAGCGCACCTGCGGACGGCACGTTGCTGAATGAGCCGGGGGGACAGACGTATGTCGTCTACGGTGGCGCGAAGTTCGTGATGCCGGACAGCGACTATACGGCGCTCGGCCTGAGCCCGGGTGCGGTGAAGCTCGTGTCGCCCGGCGTGCTGTCGCAACTGCCGGCCGCGCCGCCGGACTACTCTCGCATCCAGCAGCTCGGGGACGACTCGGGCGAATACGTGGCGCTGCGTGGGTCTCGGATTCCGATCGACGCTGACGCGCTCGAGGCGATGAAAGCGGCGGGCGTCGCGAACGGGCCGAAGTATACGTTGCCGACGGGTGCGTTCGTGCAGGTGCCGCTGGCCGAGGTGAAGCGCGGAGACTCGGATTGCGATGGGAACATCGCGTTGATCGACGTGGTGCGGGTGCTGCAGAAGGCGATCGGCGTGCCCAGCCCTGGGATCTGTCTGCACGTGGCTGGGGACGTGACGTGCGACGGTTGGGCATTCCCGGCGGACGCGCTCTTGATCCTGCGCTTCGTCGCGGAGGTGCCGCAGCCGGCCTCGACGTGTCCGAACGTTGGCGTGCCGGAGCCGGCGGCGATTCCGGTTCGGAACGCAGCGGTGGGGGAGACGCCAGCTGTGACGGAAACGCCATCTGCGACGCCGTCGGCGACGCCGGAACCAACGTTGCGGCCGACACGCACGCCGTAACGCCCTCACCCCGAGCTTCTGTTTGCGGCTTGGTGATTGCGGAGCTTGCAGTGCGCGGCACTTTCGTATAGTTTCTGACGTGCACTAACTGACCGCGCGGTCACTAAGGGGGAAGCATGAAACCCGAACGTCTGGACTTTGGCATCTTTATGGCGCCGTTTCATCGGCGCGGAGAGAACCCAACGCTCGCGCTGCGGCGCGACCTGGGCCTCGTACAGAAGCTCGATGAGCTGGGGTACGACGAGGCCTGGATAGGCGAGCACCAGTCCGCGGGCTGGGAGATCATCGCCAGCCCGGAGGTGTTCCTGGCTGCGGCGGGTGAGCGCACGAAACGAATCCGCCTGGGAACGGGCGTTGTCAGCGTGCCGTACCACCACCCGTTCCACACGGCGGACCGGATCGTGCTGGTCGATCATCTAACGCGCGGACGGGCGATGCTCGGCGTCGGCCCGGGCGCGTTGCCGGGCGACGCCTGGATGCAGAACATCGACCCACCAACCCAGAGAGCCCGGATGGATGAAGGCCTGGGCATGATCATCCGCCTGATGACAGAGGACGAGCCGATCACGTATGACGGTGAGTGGTTCAAGCTTCGAGACGCCCGCTTGCAGTTGAAGCCGTACCAGCGACCAATGATGCCGATCTCCGTGGCATCGACACTAAGCCCGGCCGGGATGTCATGCGCCGGCAAGCACGGCGTTGGTGTCTTGTCGCTCGCTTCGTTCGCTGCGCAGGGACTTACCGCTTTGACGACGCAGTGGTCGATATGTGAAGAGGCCGCAGCAGAGGCGGGGCGGCCCGCTCCCGACCGCCGCAACTGGCGCGTCGTCATGCCGTTTCACCTGGCCGACAGCAAAGAGCAAGCGATTCGCGATATCGAAGATGGTCTGCTGGCCTGGAACAACGACTACGGCGTCACAACGATTGGCAACCCTCTCAACGTCCATATGAAGTCGGGGCGAGAAGTCGCGGAGCGTTTCATGAGCTTCGGCGCGATCATCGGCACGCCCGATGACGCGATTGCGTCGCTCAAGCAACTGCAGGAGATCTCGGGCGGTTTCGGCTGCATACTCGCACTCGCGCATGAGTGGGCAAACCAGGAGAGAATCAACTACAGCTTCGAGCTGATGGCCCGCTATGTGATGCCGCAGTTCCAGGACAGCCTGAGCTGGATCGACCGTTCGATTCAGTGGTCGGCGGACAACCAGGAGAGCCTCATCGGCGGTGCCAAGATGGCTGTGCTGAAGGCCATTACTGAGAATGCCTCAGCGATGGCGCAGCTCCCAAAGACAGAGTTCGGTGCGGGCGTTGGCGTCTCACGGCTCTCACAGGAGGATGCGAAGGCGGAGTAGATAGCTGGGCGCCCCGAGGATGGAAAGCCTCGGCTACGCCCCGGAGGGCATAGACACCAAACGAAAGAGGGACGGCGCTAGGCCGTCCCTCTTTCGCTCGGGGAAGGAAGGGCTGACTTCCGTGGGGGGACGGAGTCTTGGCTGAGATGTCACTCGACATAACAGCGATACAGGTAATGAGGCGCGTTTACGGAATTATCACCCTGGTAGGGCGGCTAGTTGGATGAGCCAGGCACGTCGAAGCGCTGGTTGACGTCGGCGAGGAACTCTTCGAGCTGCGGTGAGAGCGGCGTCGTCGGTTCGGGATCGACGGTGGGTTGGAGGCGCGCCTCGATGTCGTAGGCCTGCTCCAGCTCCTTGAGCCAAGCCTGGAGGCGGGTGTCGCCCTGGGCGGTCTCGTCGAGGGCCTGGCGCTGGCGTTCGGCCTCCTCGGTTACGGGCGATAGGTCCAGCTTGAAGCCGTACAGCTCGGACAGAAGCGAGAGGAGCGCCTCGAGGCCCATGTAATCGCGCTCCACCTGGGCGTAGGCGGGGAGTTGCAGCACCATCGTCGTCGTGTCGATGCCTTGCTTCGGGACGGTCGCGCCGAGGACGGCCATGATCGTCGTTGGCCCTTCGTATGTGCTCTCGCGCACGCCACTGCCGAAGAGGCGCTTGCGGACGGCCTCGTTGCTGGAGCTGCCGCTGGCGACCGGGGGGCGTGTGTGCGGGACCGGCGCGTACATCGAGCCGATCATCACGTATTCGCGAACGCCGAGCCGCATTACGAGCTCGATCAGGCCTTGCACGAACTCGTCGCCGTTGGCGTGGGGCTCCAGCGTGTGGAGGAAGATCCAGTCGTGCTCGTCGGCGGCGCCGAGGGCGTAGTGGAGGCGAGTGTTGGGGATCGTGACCTTACGCTCGCCGCCCTCACGGGAGATCATCGGGCGGTAGCGCGTGAAGTCGAAGAAGTGGCCGGGGCGTGAGAGCTGGCCCAGTGGCTGCGCGCCCATGGCCTCGCCGATGAAGGCGAGAGACATCGTGCCGACGGAGCCGACGTCGATCCAGGGCTGCAAGGTGACGAGCATCTTCGGTTCGCGGAGGGACGGCAGGGGATCGAGCAGCTCGAAGGGGCCGATCTGCGTTGTCACGAGGTCATTGTACCAGCGGGGAATAGCCGCGGAATTACGCGGATTGAACGCGGATTTGGGGATCCTGGGAAGTCAGCCTTCAGCCCGACTGGACAGCGCCCGGCCTTCGGCTCGCGCCCGACCGTGGACGAACATGAAGACGAGCATCAGGGCGCAGAGGGCGGGGGTGACGGCGACGCCTTCTCGGGGGCCGGCGGAGGCGAGGACGGCGCCCTGGATGACGGGGAAGACGAGGGCGCCGGTGTTGCCCATGGTGACCATGGCGGCGGTGGTGCTGGTGGTGCCTTCCTTGAGGCCGACGGCCATTGCGAGGGGCCAGATCGGGCCGAAGGCGAGGCCGGTGACGAAGGCGGCGGCGAAGGCGAGGGCGAGGACGTCGCCGAAGAGGGTGAGGACGAGGCCCGACGCACCGGCGGCGGCGATGGCGAGAAGGAGGAGGCGCGCGGGGTCGTGAGTCTGCAGGAGGCGGCCGGTGGCGAGACGGCCGATGGCGAGGGCGCCCCAGTAGCCGCAGGTGACGAGCGCGCCGGCCATGACTCCGGCTTTGGCGACTCGCTCGGTGTAGGAGGAGACCCAGGCGCCGAGGCCGATCTCCGCGCCGACGTAGAGGAAGAGGACGACGCTCATGATCACGAAGGAGCGGCGCCAGTTGATGACGAGATGCTCGTCGCCGGCAGCGCCAGCTCTCGGGGTGCGCCAGCAGAAGACGGCGGCGGCGAGAATGGCGGCGGCGAGACCGGCATAGGTGAGGGTGACGTCGTCGGTGAGGTCGAGGGTGGCGCCGGCCCAGAGCGGCCCGGCGATGGCGCCGACGGCGAACCAGACGTTGAGGCGGTTGATGGCGCGCGGGACGTCGTCTGAGGTGATGGTGACGAGCGAGTGGGTGGCGGCGACGACGAAACCGTCGCCGGTGCCGAGGAGGACGGCGGCGGCGAGGACTGTGGCAAGCGACGTGGCGACGGCGATGCCGGCGAGCCCGCAGGCGGCGACGGCGAGGCCGACGGCGATGAGCAGCCTCGAATCGACGCGGCCGAGGCGGAGGGAGGTGACGGCGGAGGCGCTGATGGAGCCTGCGGCGAGGGCGGTGAGGACGAAGCCGGCGGTGCCGAGGCCGACGCCGGTCTCACGGGCGAGGAAGGGGAGTGCGGGGCCGAAGGAGGTGACCCAGAGGCCGCAGCAGAAGAGGCCGAGGTAGGCGGAGGCTTGCGCGCGGGCGTGCATGCTCCAAGTGTGAATGGTGAATAGTGAATAGTGAAAGGGGCTCGCGAGGCGATGGACGCGGTCTGGGGTATCTGCGCTACGGGCTGGCAACGCGGGAGGTAAGGGGGGGTCATGTGGGGGAGGTGGAGGGTCAGGGGTTGGGGGTGAAGGGGGAACATTCGTATTGTTGGCCGGTGACACAACTTGCACGTATCCATACTCGATCGGAGTTACGATAGATGTGATGCTTTCGGAAAAGTTCAGACGACCGAACAAGCGGACTAATAGGATAATTGCAGATCCAGGGTTCTCACAGAACCGTGCCAACCTTGTCGATTCGTTGAATCAAACCCTGGACAATCGTGAGGATGGCGAGCAGCTTCTTTATGCCCAATCTGAACTAGCGAATAGTGTCATTCACCTGCATGAGGAACTCCGAAAGGTCAAGAAAGGCGTTCGTAAGTTCGATACCGAGACTGACCGCGAGCGCTTCGTGGATGCTGCCAAGAGTCTTGTCCACGTCTTGAGAGCAATCGCTGATGGTATCGCTTGGCGCTCTCTCGCGTATGATCGGGCTTCCGTACATGAGCTGGCCGCCGGTCACCAAACGGGACATATTGAGCAACACACCGCAACCCAGGAGATCACGCGGGCAGCCGAAATTCTGTCAGAAGACGATAAGGCCATCGTCTTACTGAATGACCTCACAAATTTCATACGCCTCGGAGATCTAACAATCGTGAAGGACAATACCGTTGCCTTTCATGAGATAAAAGGCGGGAAGGCTGCTGCCAAGAGTGGTCGAGCCAAGTGGCAACGGAAGCAACTTAAGAAGAAATTGGAGTTCCTCAACAGCGGCGATCAGCGGGGTGCCGGCGATTATCGAATCGTACGAATAGAAGCGAAGCCGTCATCTCACCATGATGAGCTTTACGAGACCATCAATCGTGCCCGGTCGAACGGTCACGCGTCGACGCGCCTATCAGAATCAACCGCGATAACCGTCTTTTACGTCGAAGCCGCCGCAGAAATGGGACTCTCTCCCAACGACGTTATATCCCATCCGTTCTCGGGGGAGCCGTTTCTCTACACCTATAACAGTGCTGATCTAGTTGGGCTGTTTAGTCGCAACGTGGCGCCGTATTCGATCTTCTCGCTGCCTCCTGAAGACAGAGTCGACTTAATGATGGGCAAGCTGGTGGTTGTCACATGGCTTGATGCCCGCAGGCTAATGCGTGCAGTCGAATCAAGAGGTTTGAGTGCTGTCTTGCCGACGAGGTCGGATTTTGATCGGCTTCCCGACAACATCATGCCGGGACAAATCAAAGACTACCAGCTGGATGTCGCCATCAAATTTGGGAATGGTCGCCATTTTTTGGTACTTCCGATTGCGTGCATGTTGCGAGTGGGCTACGAGTTACTCACGGAGTACTCCTTCGCGGACATGATCGACGAAGGTCTGGCAAATGCAGGATCTGATAACGAAAAATTCTATCAGGCATTCAAAGAGGAGTACTGGTTATGGGACTAGCGATCTCACAACCCCACCTTAAGCTCCGCCAGGCCGCGGATCGTGATCTGGTCTTTGTACCGCAGCTGCTCTGACTCCAAACGCATTGTGGGGAAGCGCTGGACGAGGGAGCGAAGGGCGAGCTGGCCTTCGAGGCGGGCGAGGGGGGCGCCGAGGCAGAAGTGGATGCCGTAGCCGAAGGCGATGTGGTTGGTGCTGTTGCGGGTGATGTCGAAGCGGCCGGGGTCTTCGAAGACGGCGGCGTCTCGGTTGGCGGCGCCGATGAGCTGCATGACGAAGTCGCCTGCGTTCACGGTGACGCCGGCGATCTCGACGGTCTCCAGGGCGATGCGGCCGTCGAACTGGACGGGCGGGTCGTAGCGCAGGACTTCTTCGACGACGCTCGGTGCGAGATCAAGGTTTGCGCGGAAGCGGGCGAGCTCGTCCGGGTGCTGGAGGAGCTGGAGGACGCCGTTGCCGATGAGGTTGACGGTCGTCTCGTGGCCGGCGATCAGCAGGAGCGTGCAGGTGGAGAGCAACTCGGCTTCGGAAAGCTTGTCGCCCTCGTCCTCGGCGGCGATCAGGGCTGAGAGCAGGTCGGGGCCCGGGTTCTTGCGGCGCTGGGCGGCGAGCTCGCGGAAGTAGACGCGCGAGTCGGCGACGGCCTTCGTGCGGCGGGCGATGACGTCTTCGGGCTGGCCGATCGCGGGGTCGAGCGACTTCGCCAGCTCCACCGACCAACCGCCGAAGATCGGCTGGTCTTCCTTCGGGACGCCGAGCATCTCGCAGATCACAGCGACGGGCAGCGGGTAAGCGAGGTCAGCGATCGCCTCCATCGAGCCCTTCGCTTCGATCTTGTCCAGGAGCTCATCGACGATCTCTTGTATGCGCGGGCGCATCGCCTCGACGGTCTTGGCGCTGAAGGCGTGGTTCACGAGGCGGCGCAGGCGGGTGTGGTCGGGCGGGTCCATGAACAAGAACGGGCGGTCGTTCTCAGAGACACCGTCTGTGGGGGAGCCCATGCTGCTGTTCTCATCGACAAACGATTTCTGAATCGGCTGGTAGAAGGGCGACTTGCGGTCGTCGCTGCTGAAGCGTTTCGGGTCGCGCAGGATCGCGATGCAGTCGGCGTGACGGGCGAAAGCGCGGACACCGAAGGGCGTCAGGTGGACGGGGTCTTCGGCGAGAATGCGCTCGTAGACGGGGTAAGGGTTGGCGCGGAAGGCGGGATCGATCGGGTTGAAGACGAGCGGTTGCGTTGTCGTCATGACGTGGCTCCTTTGGCTTGTGGGGGGATTATCGCATGGGGGAGAGGCGTCGATGGCGTGATGGGACGCACGTGGGGGGAATAGTGAATGGTGAAGAGTGAATAGTGAAGGGTGAAAGTGCGAGGTTTGAGGCGTGAGGTGCGAGGGGGCCCTCACCCCTGACCCCTCTCCCGTGCGCGGGAGAGGGGCAATAAGTTGGGCGCTATGTGCGAGGTGCGAGGGGGCAAAGAAAAAGCTTCTCGAGTGAGGCACACTCGTCCGGGTTCCGGGTCTGACCGGCGCTCCGGGTTGCCCCTTCGTGCCTGCCGAGTCCTTTCACCCTGACTCGCTGCGTCTCGATCCGAGAAGCAAGGTGATCATGCCGCAGGTTGGCGAGGGTGCCAATACGTTTGTCCACAGGGCCAACAAATCCACATTGCGCAAACAGTTAAGCATCAATCGTCAAACAGGGCGGTGGTGGCTGAGAGGTTGAGTTGGTGCGAGAATCGCGGCATGGAACTGGATCGCGAGCTGGAGCGGCTACTGGTGCAGGCGGCGCTGGCGGAGGACCGGGCGGCGGAAGATGTGACGACGGCGGCGCTGGTGCCGGCGGAGCAGTCCGGGCGGGCGGAGCTGATAGCGAAGGAGCAGGGAGTGCTCGCCGGGCTGGTGTTCGCGCGAGAGGCGTTCGCGGCGGTCGATGCGAAGTTGCGGTGGACAGAGGCGGCGAAGGACGGCGATCGCGTGCAGCCGGGGCAGGTGGTGGCGCGAGTCGAGGGCTCGCTGGCGGCGATCCTGCGAGGCGAACGCGTGGCGTTGAATTTCGTTTGTCATCTGAGCGGGGTGGCAACGGCGGCGAACGACGTCGTGCGGCTGCTCGAGGGAACGAACTGCAAGCTGCGCGACACCCGGAAGACGACGCCGGGGCTGCGCGTCGCGGAGAAGTACGCGACGCACGTCGGTGGGGCGACGAACCACCGCTTCGACCTGGCGGATGGAGTGCTGATCAAGGACAACCACATCGCGGCGGTGCGCGCGCGCGACCTGAGCATTAGCGATGCCGTGCGATTGGCGCGCGTGGCGAACCCGCACATGCGCGTTGAGTGCGAGGTGACGGACATGGCGGAGGTGATCGACGCGGCGTCGGCGGATGTGGATGAGCTGCTGCTCGACAATATGACGCCGGACGAAGTGCGGGAGATCGTACGCAAGCTGGGGCCGGCGCGGCCGGTGCTGGAGGCGTCGGGCGGTATCACGGCCGAGAACGCGCGGGCGTATGCGGAGGCGGGCGTGGACTACATCTCGATGGGGGCGATTACGCACTCGGCGCGAGCGCTGGATTTTTCGCTGGAGGTGGTGGCGGAGTAGAAGGACTTCGGCAGGCTCAGTCGGCGGGTCCGCCTGGCGGCGGACGGTCCTTCGACGGGCTCAGGATGAGCGGGGATTTGGGCGGCGCGGGCGCTGGAGGTTTCGCTGGAGGTAGTGGCGGAGTAACACGGCCGGCGGCGGGACGTCTTACTGCGGAGGACATCTGCCATGAGCGCTCGTACATTCGCTGACCGCGCTGACGTGCGATTCCGCGGGAAGAAGCCGCCGGTGACGTTCGCTGCCGTGCCGATGCTCGTCTCGGCCGCAGTCGGCGCCTTGTTCTGGTTCGCCGGGTGGCGCGTGGACGTTAGGCTGGTTCTCCTCGGTGGTGTCGCCGTCTTCTGGACGACTGGGTTGTACCTGCTCTCCATTTTTCACAACTACATCGCCCTCGACGTGACTAACGCGCGCGTTGCGACATGGCTGTCGAGTCCGTTCAAGGAACAGACCGTGCCGTATGAATCGATAGTCGAGATTCTTACGGACGAGACAACCGGCGAGTTAACGATCAAGTTCGTTAACCAGCTTGGTGAGCGCGATTACACGGGCCTTTTGGTCGACAAAGTCTCCCCCTCCGATGTCAAGGATCAGATCCGAATCCGGCTGCCCCGAGACGTTGAACCGAATGTGCAGCCTGAAACGCCTTCCCCTGTCATCGATCAGCAAGATCTGCCCACCGGGAAGGACTCAATGAAGTTCACCGTGTGGCGCATGCCGCGGTGGCCTTGGTTCCTGGCCGCGGCGGCACCCGTCGTAGCGACGATCGTGTTGATCGCGAATGGTCATGACTTGACTCCGCTCCGAATATTCGGCGCCACCGTCTTCTTCGAGGCCGTCGCTCTGGGTATCTTCGCGATTTTCGCCGGGAGAAGGCGCCTCGAGCTTCGAGCCGACAAGCTAATCATCACACATCCCCGCGACTATCACCGCATTCGCTACGAAGACATCAAGAGGGTTACGCCTTACGAGACAGGCTACCTCGTCGTCGACTATACGAAACAACCGAAGTTGGGGCTCGGCGGTGGCGACGAGACCGCCTCCACTCGCCTGCTCAAACATTCAGAGTCTGCAACAGCCGCCGCGTATATTCTGGCGGCCGTCGAACGATCTAAACACTTGGCGAACTAGTTCCCCCGTCGCGGCTTCTCCAAGTCGCTCGAATCGATCACGATGGTCACCGGCCCGTCGTTTAGCAAATCGACGTCCATGTGGGCGCCGAAGCGGCCGGTTTTGGTGGGGACGCCGAGGTCGTGGAGGGATTTGGCGAAGGCTTCGACGAGAGGCTCGGCGATTTCGGGGGCGGCGGCGCGGGTGAAGCTGGGGCGGCGGCCTTTTCGGACGTCGGCGAGGAGGGTGAACTGGGAGACGACGAGCGCTTCGCCCTCTGCCTCGAGAAGCGAGCGGTTGAACTTGCCCTCGTCGTCGCGGAAGATGCGCATTTCGGCGCACTTGGTGGCTAGACGCTGCGACTCGGCCGTGTCATCGCCCTGCTCGGCGCCGACGAGCAGCAGCAGGCCGGCGCCGATTGAGGCGACGATCTCGCCGTCGACGGCGACGGTGGCTCGGGAGACGCGCTGGAGGACGACGCGCATTTCGAATAGTGAATGGTGAATGTTGAATAGTGAAGGGGACGGTTAGTCGGCGGCTTTGTCGGACTTTTTGGGGGGCTTGGCGGTCGCGTCGTGGGAGTGGCCGCCGGCGCCGTGGGAGTGGCCGTTGTCGCTGGAGGCGGCGGGTGCGGGCGAGTCGCTGGTGGAAGACGTTTCGCTGGCGGAGGAGCTGGTGGAGCGACGGTTGTCGGTGCTGTAGAAGCCGCTGCCCTTGAAGATGACGGCGGGCCTGCTGATCAGACGCTTGGCCTTGGCCCCGCAAACGATGCACTTTTGCTCGGTGGGCGCGGAAAAGCCTTCGGTCTTCTCGTAGTCGTGGCCTTTGCTGCAGCGGTATTCGTATACGGGCATTTGTTGGTGCTCCTGATTTGAGTATAGCTGGGCGGGCGCTTAGGTGTGAAGAATCGCGGGTGGAACGAGGGAAGGGGCTCGCGGCGAATACTTGATCCCTGTTCCCAGTTCCCGGTTCCTTCCCGTATACTGTTCGTTCGGGCACTGAAAAGGAGAAGTTCGTATTGTCTACACCGGTATCGATGAAATCCCTGCTTGAGGCAGGCGTGCACTTCGGGCACCAGACGAGGCGCTGGAACCCGAAGATGCGTAAGTACATCTTCACAGAGCGCAACGGCATCCATATCCTGGACCTGCAGCAGACGGTGGGCCTCCTGGACGAGGCCTGCACGTTCGTGCGGGACCTGGTGGCCGAGGGCGGCACGGTCCTGTTCGTCGGGACGAAGCGCCAGGCGCAGGAGGCGATCCAGAGCGAGGCGCAGCGCTGCGGCATGCCGCACGTGACGACTCGCTGGCTGGGTGGCACGATGACCAACTTCCAGACGATCCAGGCGCGAATCGACTACCTGGTGCGGCTGGAGGACTCGAAGGCGCGCGGCGAGTTCGAGATGATGTCCAAGAAGGACCGGCTCCTGAAAGAGGAGGAGATCCTGCGCCTGAACCGCTATCTTGGCGGGATCAAGGAGATGACGGCTCTGCCGGCGGCGATCTACATCGTCGACACGACGAAGGAAGACATCGCGGTCGCTGAAGCGCTGCGCATGGGCATCCCGATCGTCTCTCTCGTAGACACCAACTGCAACCCGGACGTGATCGACTATCCGATTCCTTCGAACGATGACGCTATCCGGGCGATCAAGCTGATCACCGGGAAGATGGCAGACGCAGTGCTCGACGGCCTGACGGCGCGCGAGTTTGCTGCCCAGGCAGCGCTCGAGGCGGAAGACGTTGAAGTCGGCGCGTACACGGAGCAGGGCTACGTAGCGTCACCGGACGAGGTGTCGCCTGCGGACATCCGGGCGGCGGAGGAGAAGGTGGCGGCGGACCAGGCAGCAGCCGATCAGGCGGCAGCCGCAGTGGTGGAAGCCGAGCAAGCCGCCGCGGTAGCAGAAGCCGCCGCTGTTGAGGCGGCCGCGGCAGAAGCTCTGGCAGTTGCCGCGGAGCCGGATACGACGGCCAAGGCCGGCGCTGAGCCAACCGTTGAGGCCGCCCCCGAGACTCCCGAAGAGCCGTCCGGCGAGACAGCGTCGAGCTAACCCCAAACCAGGAGCAACAACCGAAAATGGCGATCTCTGCAACTGACGTTAAAGAACTGCGCGAGCGAACGGGCGCCGGCATGCTTGAGTGCAAGCAGGCGCTGGAGTCTGCGAACGGCGATCTCGACAAGGCGATGCTCGCTCTCAAGGAGAAGGGTCACGCGCTCGCTGCAAAGCGGGCCGAGCGCGAGACGTTCGAGGGCATCATCGGCTCGTACATGCACCACAACCACCGCGTGGGCACGCTGGTCGAAGTGAACTGCGAGTCGGACTTTGTGGCGCGCACGGACGACTTCAAGCACCTCGTGGCCGCCGTGGCCCTGCAGGTCGCCGGTACCAATCCGAAGTACCTCTCGAAGGACGACATGCCGAAGGGCAGCGAGGACGACCCGAAAGAGGTCTGCCTGCTCGAACAGTCGTATCTGAAGGACGAGTCGAAGACGATAGGCGATATGGTGAAGGACACGATTGGGAAGACGGGCGAGAACATCCGGATCCGCCGTTTCGCCCGGTTCGAGCTGGGACAGGATTAGACAGCGAAACCCGCGCCCGCCGTCCGCCTGAGGCGGATTGGCGGGCTTTTGCTAAACTGGAGACTCGATGGCGACGAAGCCGGCCTACAGGCGGATCGTGCTCAAGCTGAGCGGTGAGGCCCTCCAGGGCGACGAGCCGTACGGTATCGACCCCGGCACCCTCACCACAATCGCCCAGCAGGTGAAGCGCGTGAGCGAGCTTGGCACGGAGCTGGCGATCGTCGTCGGCGGCGGGAACATCCTTCGCGGCTCCGCGGCGGAAGCGGCCGGGATGGACCGCGCGACGGGCGACTACGCCGGCATGCTCGCCACGATGATCAACGCTCTCGCCCTCCAGGACGCGCTCGAACAAGTGGGCGTCGACGTGCGCACGCAGTCCGCGATCTCGGTGACAGCGGTGGCCGAACCGTACATTCGCCGCCGGGCGATGCGGCACCTCGAGAAGGGGCGAGTGGTCATCTTCGCGGCGGGGACGGGCAATCCCTACATGACCACGGACACGGCAGCGGCCCTGCGCGGCATCGAGATCGACGCGGACGTGCTGCTGATGGCGAAGAAGAACGTGGACGGGGTGTACGAGGCCGACCCGCACGAAGACCCGACGGCGCGGCGATTCCTGACGCTCTCGTACCTTGATGCGCTGAACCGGCGTTTACAGGTCATGGACTCGACGGCGCTCTCGCTTTGCATGGAGAACTCGTTCCCTGTGGTCGTTTTCAACCTGCGCGACCCGGACAGCATCGTGCGCGCGGCCTCGGGCGAGGAGATCGGGACGCGAGTCGGGGATATGCCGACGACGATGGCCGAAGCACCGCCAGCGAAAGTCAGTGGTAAGAGGTAAAGATGGTCCAGGAACAGATCACCGACGCGAAGTCACGCATGCACAAGGCGGTGGAGGCCCTCAAGCACGAGTTGCAGACGGTGCGGACCGGCCGTGCCAGCACCGGTCTCGTCGAGCACCTCAAGGTGGAGTACTACGGCACGCCGACGCCGCTCCAGCAGCTGGCGACGATCAGCACGCCGGACGCCAAGCTCATCGTGATCACGCCGTACGACAAGACGGCGCTGGGCGCGATCGAGAAGGCGATCCAGAAGTCAGACCTCGGTCTGACGCCGAGCAACGACGGGAGCGTCGTCAGGCTCTCCATCCCGGCTCTTACGGAGGAGCGACGGAAAGAGCTGGCCAAGCACATCCGCAAGCGCGTCGAGGAGGCACGAGTCGCCGTGCGCAATGTGCGCCGCGACGTCCACGACCACCTGCGCAAGCTGGAGCACGACCACTCGATATCGCAGGACGACCTCAAGCGCTCCGAGGTGGATCTGCAGAAGCTAACGGACGAGCAAGTGACCGAGGTGGACAACATCGGTGAGGAGAAGGAGCAGGAGGTCCTCACGGTTTGATGTTCCTTCGAGACGCTGCTTCGCTTCGCTGCGCCACTCCTCAGGATGAGCGGGATATCGAGCTATACTGGTGAGCAACATGGTTTCGTCCCCGACGGCCGGCGCCCAGACCTCCGCGAAGACACCGCCGCCGCCGCTCCAGCTCGACCGCACGCCGAAGCACGTTGCGATCATCATGGACGGGAACGGGCGCTGGGCGCGCAGCCGCGGCAAGCCCCGCCTTTTCGGCCACAAGGCCGGCACGGAGAATATCCGGCGCGTGATCGAACGCTTCGCCGACTACAACGTCTCGCATCTCACGCTCTACGCCTTCTCGACCGAGAACTGGGACCGCCCGCGGTACGAAGTGCGCGGCCTGATGGCGCTCCTTTCCCGCTTCCTCAAGCGCGAGACGAAGAACCTCCACGAAGAGGGCATCCGCCTGGTGCACATCGGCGACCTCTCGCCGCTGAGCACGAAGTTGCAGCGGCAGATCGCCGAGGCGATCGAGCTGACGAAGGACAACCAGCGCATGACGCTCGCGATCGCCTTTAACTACGGCGGCCGGGCGGAGATCGTCGATGCGGTGAAGCGGATCGTGGCTGCGGGCGTGCCGGCCGAGCAGATCGACGAAGCGCTGTTCGACCGCTATCTGTTCACACGCGGCATCCCGGATCCCGACCTGATCATCCGCACCGCTGGTGAGATGCGCATCTCGAACTTCCTGCTCTGGCAGGGCGCGTACGCGGAGTTCTGCTTTACCGAGGTCTACTGGCCTGATTTCGACATCCAGCACATCGACGAAGCGCTGGGCGCTTACAACGGCCGCCGCCGCCGCTTCGGTGGCCTGCTCCCGGACGAGCTCGACGCGCCCTCGCGCAACGGCAACGGCGCGGCGCCGGGCGTGAACGGCAACGGCCACAAGCCGTAGCCAGCGCCTGATGCTCGCGCAGAGACTCCTCACCGCCGCTATCGGCATACCAATCATCGTCGGTGTGATTTACGTCGGCGGGCACGTTTTCACCGCCGTCGTCTGCGTCATTCTCGCGATTGCGGCGATCGAGTTCGTGCACATGATGACGCGCGCCGAACGTCCGCTCTGGCGTCCGAACCCGGTGGCGATCGTTGCCGCGGGCGGCGCAGCGGCGCTGCCGATCGCAGTGGATGCCGGTGTCGAGTGGCCGCCAGAGTTAGCGATCATAGTTGGCATCGCGATGCTGTACATCCTCGGGCGCGGCGCGCCGAAGTTCGCGTTGCCCTGGTGGGCTGCTGTCCTTGCAGCGGTTGCTTACGTTGGGTTACTGGGGTCGTACTTCGTGCTGCTGCGCGACCTGGACGACGATAGGAACTGGGTGTTCTGGGCCGTGCTCGCGACGTGGGGGACGGACACCTGCGCTTACGCGGTCGGGAAGCTGGTGGGGCGACATAAGATGGCGCCCAGCATCTCGCCGGGGAAGACGTGGGAGGGGACGATCGGCGCGCTTGTGGGTGGGTTGGTGGTTGTCGTTGCGCTGGGTTGGGCGCTGCCCCTGCCGGTCAGCTTAGGAGAGGCGGTTCTGCTCGGGCTGTTGCTCCCGACGGTGGCGGTGATGGCGGACCTGGGCGAATCGGTGCTCAAACGGAGCGCAGGGGTGAAGGACACGAGTGAGCTTGTGCCGGGCCACGGGGGCTTTCTGGACAGGCTGGATTCGCTGCTGTTTACGGTGCCTCTGGTATACTACGTAGCGGTGTGGGTTGTTCAGTAGCCACAGATGAATGTAGATCGCACTCCCACCCGTTCCTCCTTCCAACGCCCTCCTTTCTTGTCGTATGAAGCTAACTAAAGTCGCCGTCCTCGGCTCTACCGGCTCCGTCGGGAGACAGACGCTGGACGTTATCCGCTCGCTGCCGGGACGGTTTAACGTGATCGCACTGGCGGCAGGCTCCGACGTGACGACGCTGGAGCAGCAGGCGCGCGAGTTCAAGCCGCGGATGCTCTTCTGTGACCGCGAACGCGAGTATATCGACGACCGCATCCGCGACGGCAGCATCAGCGGCAAGTGGGCATCGATGGAGACGATGGCTGCGCACCGCGATGTCGATCTCGTCGTCGTGGCGACGTCTGGTGCGGCTGGGCTGGCGCCTTCGCTGGCGGCGGCGCGCGCCGGCAAGAAGATCGCGATCGCCAACAAGGAAGTGCTTGTTATGGCGGGGCACATCCTGACGGCGGAGGCGCGTCGCTCGGGCGCTGAGCTGCGACCGGTCGACTCGGAGCACTCGGCGATCTGGCAGTGCCTGTGGGGTGAGTCGCCGGACTCGGTTGAGCGGCTCGTAATCACGGCTTCCGGCGGTGCGCTGCGAGATGTTCAACCTGAGCAACTGGAACGTGTGACGGCAGAGCAGGCGCTCCGGCATCCGAACTGGCAGATGGGCAAGAAGATCACGGTGGATAGCGCTACGCTGCTGAACAAGGGCCTGGAGTGCATCGAGGCGCGCTGGCTGTTCGACGTGCCGCTGGACCGGATCGAAGTCGTCCTCCACCGCGAAAGCATCGTGCATTCGCTCGTGGAGTTCCGTGACGGATCGGTTAAGGCGCAACTGGGGGTGCCGGACATGCGTCTACCCATACAGTGCGCCCTTACCTACCCCGAACGCGTCCCGGAAGCCAACGTGCCGCGCCTCGACTTGAAGTCGATCGGTACGCTGACGTTCGGCATACCGGACTACCAGAGGTTCCGCTGCCTGGCCCTCGCCCTCGAGGCGGGGAAGCGTGGCGGGACCGCGCCGGCCGTCCTCGCCGCGGCGGACGAGATAGCGGTAGAGAACTTCCTGGCGGGCTACATCCGATTTACAGACATCGCGCACATCATCGAAGCGACGCTGGACGCCCACAGCGAGATAGGGAATCCCTCTCTGGAGCAGGTGCTGGAGGCGGACGCGTGGGCGCGGGCTTATGCGAAGAACCAGGTAGAGAAGTCGCCGGCGCCGGTGAGAACGTATTCAAGATGAGAACGATGACAAACCGACAAACCGGCAAACCCACAAACCCCGAACGCGAACCTCGGTTTGCCGGTTTGCCGGTTTGCCGGTTTGTGGGGCGTCGGGGACCCCGGGGTGACGCATGGACATCCTGATCCACTACATCCTCCCGTTCGTCGGGATGCTGGTCGCGCTCATCGTGATCCACGAGGCCGGTCACTACGTGACAGCCAAGCTGTTCGGGATCAAGGTGCTGGAGGCGGGCCTCGGCTATCCTCCACGCCTGAAGGGGTGGGAGTGGAAGGGGACGATCTATTCGATCAACCTGCTGCCGCTGGGAGGGTTCGTGCGGCTGCTTGGCGAAGAGGACCCGTCCGACCCGCAGAGCCTCGCGGCGCAGGCGGCATGGAAGCGGATCATCGTTCTCGCCTCCGGTGCGTTCATGAACTTCGTGCTGCCCGTGGTGCTGTTCACGATGGTCTTCCTGATCCCGCGCGACGTGCCGAAGGGCCCGGCGGTGATCGACGTTGTCGAGCAGAACTCGCCGGCCGCGCAGGCGCAGCTGTTCCAGGACGGGAGTCCGCTAACGGACGTTGGCCTGAAGTCGGGCGATGTCATCCTCAACATCAACGGCCACGAGATCAAGAACACGCAGGACGCCGGGCGCTACATACGCCTCAACCAGGGCAAGACGCTCGAGTTCCAGATCCAGCGGACTGATAGCAGCGGAGGCTCCGTCTTGCTCACGGCGAAAGCAGAGTCGAGGTGGGACCCGCCGTCCGGACAGGGGCCGACCGGCATCCAGATACGAGATAGAGTGACGGGCGCTACGATCTGCCAGGGGCAATCGCCGCCCTCGCAGTGCTACGACAACGAGCACTTTGGGCTAATCACTTCGGTTCAAAAGGGCTGGACGGCGACGGTGGAGTCGCTACAGCTGGCGCGGAACCAGGTGATCGCGATGTTCAAGGGCGGCGGCGGGCCGTCGGTCGCGGGCCCGGTGGGTATCGCGCAGGCCACGGGCGAAGTCGTCAAGGAAGAGGGCTGGGTGACGTTGCTCCAGTTCGCGGCGCTGCTCTCGCTGAACCTGGGGATAATCAACATCCTGCCGTTGCCGATGCTGGACGGCGGCCGCATCTTCTTCGTGCTGATCGAGATCGCACGGCGAGGCAAACGCATCGCGCCGGAGAAGGAAGCGATCGTGCACCTCGTGGGGCTGGCGCTTATCATAACGATGGCGATAGCGGTGACCTATGTAGACGTCGCGCGCCTGATAAGCGGAAAGAGCCTCTTCTCATGATCCTTCGACTTCGGCTGGCGCCGAGCTCAGGACGAGCGCAGAAGCGAGCGCAGACACCATGAACGACGAACCTTTCGCGTTAGCAGCGCGGCGCAAGACACGGCCCGTGCACGTCGGCGACGTGCAGGTGGGCGGTGACGCGCGGGTCGTCGTGCAGACGATGACGAATACGGACACCGCCGACGCGAAGGCCACGGTTGAGCAGATCGCGCGACTGGCGGACGAAGGCGCGGAGATCGTGCGCATCGCGGTGCCTGACAAACGCGCGGCCGCGGCGGTTCCCGAGATCGTCGCGAAGACGCCGGTACCGCTGATCGCAGACATCCACTTCGACCACCGCCTGGCGCTTGAGGCGATCAAGGGTGGCATTCACGGCCTGCGCCTGAATCCCGGCAACATCCGCGACGCCGACAAGGTGCGCGAAGTCGTGAAGGCGGCGCAACCGCGTGGCATCTCGATCCGCATTGGCGTAAACGAGGGGTCGCTGCCGCCGATCCCCGCGCTCGCCGACGGTGAACTGCCGCCGAGCAAAGTAAGCCGCATGGTGGACGCCGCGCTCTGGGAGATCGGCGTGCTGACGGAGATGGGCTTCGAGGACATCAAGCTCTCGATGAAAGCGTTTGACGTGCCGACGATGGTCAGCGCTTACCGGGCGATCGCGCCGAAGATTCCGTACCCGCTGCACCTCGGCGTGACCGAGGCCGGGACGCCGGGCTCGGGCTCTGTGCGTTCGGCGGTGGGCATCGGCGTGCTGCTGGCGGAGGGCATCGGTGACACGATCCGCGTGTCGCTGGCGGCGGATCCGGTGGAAGAGCTGCCGGTCTGCTGGGACATCCTGAAGTCGCTCAACCTGCGTCAGCGGGGCGCGACGATCGTCGCCTGCCCGACCTGCGGCCGGATCGAAGTGGACCTGATCCCGCTGGCGAACAAGGTGGAGGAAACGTTCAAGCTGATCGGCAAGCCGATCACAGTCGCCGTGATGGGGTGCGTGGTGAACGGCCCCGGCGAATCCCGTGACGCGGACATCGGTCTCGCTGCCGGCAAGGGTCGCGGCGCGATCTTCCGCAAGGGCGAGGTCGTCCGCGTCGTGCAAGAAGACCAGTTCATGACCGCGCTGCTCGAAGAGGGCGCGAAGGTCATCCTGGAGCGCTTCGGTGAGACGATCGACATCTCGAAGTTGGACCTCGAGCTGCCGGCGTCCAACGGTGGATCGAGCGATGAGTTGATCTCGCTGACGGCGGTTGGGGCGTCGCCGAAGCTTCCCGGGCGCGCAGCGCGCCGCGGCTAGTCCACTTCGATTTCGACTGGCACCGGCTCCGGATTCGGCTTGTAGAGCCAGAACGCCAGGTACGCGAGAAGCGTCACGATATCAGAAATCACGCTCTGCAGACGCAGAATTCGTTGCCGGCCGGGTCGAGCATGACGGTCCATTGCATCGGACCTTTCGTGTACGCCTGGACGACGGTGGCGCCGAGCGCGGCGAGACGCTCGACCTCGGGCTGAACTTCGGGAGCGCCGAGGTCGATGTGAATGCGGTTCTTCGCAGTCTTTGGCTCGGGTACGGTCTGGAAGAAGATGACCGGTCCACCGCTTGACGAGTCCGCGGCGATGCCCGGGTCGTCCTCGAGGTCCGTGATGCCGAGCGACTTCAGCCGCGCGATCTCTTCATCGTCGTAAGGGCGGACGCTGTAGTCTTCGAGCGCGGCCGTCCAGAACTTCGCGACCGGGAACGGCCTGGCGGTATCTAAGACGATTTCGACAAGTCGCGGGCGTTCCGTCTCCTGCTGCCCCTGCTGGATGCAGAACTCACCGCCCTCGGGGTCTTGCATGAGCGTCCACTGCCGCCCTTCGTGGTCGAAGTCCTGCACCTTCGTCGCGCCGAGGGAGATGAGGCGCTCCACGTGCTTCTCGTGGTTGTGCGCGGCGAGCTCGAGGTGGACGCGGTGCTTCGCAGTCTTACCCTCCGGCACCTGCTGGAAGAACATCATCGGGCCGGCCTCGGAGCGGATCAGGACGCCGCTCGGATCGTCGGAGTAGCCCTCCATCGCCTGCGCCCAGAACTTCGACATCGTCCCGGGATCGGCGCAATCGATTGTGATGCAGTGCAAGGTACCCATGTGTGCGGGCTACATGAACTCGTAGCCGCCCATGATGCCGGGGGGCTCCTGGTCCATGATCACGTTCACGCAGGCGGGCTTGCCGCTGGCGATGGCGCGCTCGATGGCGGGGCGGATTTCGTCCGGTTTGGTGACGTACTCGCCGTGGCCGCCCATGCCCTCGACGATCTTGTCGTAGCGGCAGTTGTCGCCGAGCATGCTGGCGACGGCGCGCTCTTTGCCGTACATCGCTTTCTGGCCGACGGCGATCTGGCCCCACTGGCGGTCGTTGCCGACGATGGAGACGACGGGGATGTTGAAGCGCACGAACGTGTCGAAGTCGAAGCCGTTGAGGCCGAAGGCGCCGTCGCCGTTGACCATGATGATGCGCTTGTTGGGGTAGACGGAGTTGATCGCCATGCAGAAGCCGGTGCCGACACCCAGCGTTCCGAACGGGCCCGGGTCGAACCACTGGCCGGGCAGGTTGACTGGCAGGACCTTCGAGGCGTGGGAGACGATGTCGCCGCCGTCGCCGACGACGATAGTGTTCTCGTCGACGAAGTTGGCGATCTCGGCGCAGAGGCGGAGCGGGTGGATCGGCTCACGGTCGCTGGCCATCCACTCTTCCATCTGGGCGCGGGTCTTGTTCTCGCCGTCGCGGAGCTCGTCCAGCCAGGGCTTGTGATCGTATTTGGAGCCCTCGAGCTCGGCGGTGATCGCGCCGAGGAAGGCGCGAGTGTCGGACTCGATCGGGATCTGGATGTCGCGGTTGCGGCCGAGCTCGATCGGATCGTTGTCGACCTGGATGATCGTGGCTTCGGGGTTGAAGCGCTTGCCGTAAGCGAGGCGGAAGTCCATCGGGGTGCCAATGACGACGACGGCGTCGGCCTTGGAGAGGGCGTTGCGACGGCTGCGGTTGTAGAAGAGCTCGTGCTCCTGGGAGATCGAGCCGCGGCCCATCGCGTTGAGGTAAACGGGCGCCTGCAGCAGCTCGACGAAGCGGCGCAGCTCTTCGTGGGCCTCGGCCCAGTAGACGGCGGAGCCGGCCATGACGACGGGGCGCTCGGCCTTGCGGAGGACGTCGGCGGCCTTCTTGATGACGGCGGGATCGGGGTAGATGTGGCCGAGCGGGCGGTAGGACTCAGGGAAGTAGACGCTGTCCTCCTCCACCTTCTTGAAGAGGACGTCGGTGGGGATCTCGAGGAAGGCGGGGCCCTGGCGGCCGGTGAGGGCGGCGCGGAAGCCGGCGGCGATGTACTCGGGGATGCGTTCTGTTTGATGGACGCACTTGGCGAACTTGGTGATGGGGCGGAGGAGCTCGGTGTGGTCCATGTCCTGGAGGGCGCCCATTTCGAAGCGGGCGAGGGGGCTGCGGCCGCCGATGATGAGCATGGGGGATTTGTTGTGCCAGGCGTTGGCGATGGCGGTGACGCAGTCGGTGACGCCTGGGCCGGCGGTGACGACGCCGACGCCGCACTTGCGGGTTGCCCGCGACCAGCCTTCGGCGGCGTGGCCGGCGACCTGCTCGTGGCGGACGTCTATGATGCGGATGTTTTCGTCGATGCATGCGTCGTAGATGGCCTGCACGTGGCCGCCGCAGAGGGTGAAGATGGTATCGACGCCTTCTTGTTTGATGGCGCGGGCGACGAGGTCGCCGCCGTCAACGAGGGCCATGGTGGGGCTCCTTCTGTAGTGCGGGGTGTTAGGTGTGAGGCGAGGTTTGCGGGGGTAAGGATAGCACGAGGGCGCTCGGGAGTAGCCAGTAGCAAGTAGCGAGTAGCAAGTAGGGAGTGGCGAGTGGTGGGTGGCGAGTAGGGGGGAGTTGGGAGATGGGGGAGGCGGGCAAGGCGGGAGGGGAAATTGTTTGGCAAAAATGCGTTCCCGGAATGCGCGTGGGGTGGACGTGACAGTTGGGTATTGACAGGCTTGGGTGGGCTGGCAGCGACGGAGCGGATTAGGGGATGCGGCCTAGGCTGCGCTCTCCTTCGCGAGCCTAACGGTGCGCGGAGGAAGTGGCGTGGTGGCCTTCGCCGTTTCGAGGGTCCAAGTTAACACCGAGGTTGGCTGCGAGCCGCCTAAGCTATGGCGTACACGTCTTATTGAAGTACGCCTGGAACTTCCCCGTATCCTGCCCGTTGATGATGCCGTTCCCGTTAAAGTCGAAGCGTTCCCCTGGCACCCCGTTGAACGGCCCCGCGCTCACTAGGTGGTTGTATGCACCTGACGGCCCGCCAAACTTCCCAGAGTCTTGGCCGTTGATCAGTTGGTCATCGTTAAAGTCGACCGGCATCGCGTCGGCCTCGTCGTTTGGTGTCGCTGTTGTCGCGCACGGTGCGAGAGAATCCGTTCCGATCGCAGTTTCGGACGCTTTCCCCGACGCCGCGATATCGTCTGGGAACCCGTCGCAGTCGGTGTCACCGGGCGGGACCGGCCATGATGGCAGTGTCTGTGCAGGGTTGTACCAGTTTGCGCAGTTGTCGGCGGCGTTCTCGATCCCGTCGAGATCCGGATCAGTTGAGCAGTGAAGCAAGGAAGGACTGCTGAAGTTGTAGCCGGTCCGTGTGCCGGTCGCCCAGACATCGTCTGCGGCTCCTGCGTACACCGCACGTAATCCTTCTCTTTGATCTCCTGGGATGATTGGCGTCTTTTCCCTGGACCAAGAACTGCCATCCCAGCGGAATATCAGCGCCGAACGGAATTGCGGATTTGTATCTTGGCTCTCGAAGTA
>JBGPBZ010000003.1:0-54566 GCA_041481535.1 Dehalococcoidia bacterium
AACATGCCACCGACATGGGCGCTGTATCCGCATGCTTCGCCGATTGCCTTTTCGTGCGTCTCCCCTCGCGGCAATTTGACGTAGACCGTGACCTGTTCCCAATCCATCTCGTGGGTATTTGCCCAGTCGTTATAGAAGTATACAAGCCAATACTGGATTGCGACGTATTCAGCCCACCGTTGTCTGCCGCGCACCAATCGGACGTACGCGGTAGTCGGGTACGCCGCCCGTATCTCTTCAGATGATTGCTTTTGTTTCTTGTTCCCTTTGCCGCCAAGGGGCCGGGCCGTACCGGCGAGCACCTCCCGATAGAGCTTCCGATGCCCGTCTTTGTCTCCCGGGCCACCGGCGCCAACGAACACGAGGTATTGCTTGCGTTCGTCTTTGGCAATCTTCTCGTCGTTCAGTTGCTTCAGCAGGTACTGCACATCATTTGCCTGATACATCTTGACGCGCTCGTATTGTCGTAGGAACCAGGGCCGGGCTCGATAGACGACAACCCAGCTAATGATGAACCCGACAGCGATGGCCTCAAGCCAACGATAATTGCCGGTCGACCAACCTAAGACATGAGTGATCGTGGCGATAATGCTAGCACCGAGACTTGCGGACGCGGCAAGCAGCAACAAGCTTGTCGCGTACCACAGCATCCCAAGGACAAAGAAGGCCACACCGGCCGCAGTGCTTTGGCGAAACACAACTTGGAGCGCAAAGAAAGCCGAGACGCTGACAGGGTAAGCAAGGAGTGCTGCGGGGACCCCGTATAGGGCCATGAACGGAAAGATCCACGTGGCGATGGGGTCTCGTGAAGAGGGACACCACACGACGAGTAAGAGCGCGATCATCAAGTTGACGCACAAGGTAAGCACAACGACATCGGCGACAATTATTGGTCCCGGAAATTGTCGGCCGGCGCCGGAGAGTAAGCCCGCTATGCCTGAGCCTTCGTGGCTTGGTAACTTCAGGACACGAGTCAAGGCCAGCCGGATATCGCGTGGGTGATAGTCGGTTTGATCCGTCTTGTCCCCCGCATTCTTTATTTCGGGATACAACACAAGGACGGGCGCGAACCGCTCCGCCAGTTCCCGCCTCTCCTTAGCGTCGCCTTCGTACGGTTCGGACGTGCCGGTAACCACCGAGGACACGACCCCCTCTCGTGCCGCCCCTGTCATCAGCTCGCCAGTACAGGGAACAAGCGCCTGTCGGGCGGACCGCTGACGTTCCCTGCGAGGTGCTGCTCCAGCCTGGGACTTATGACAGCAGAGGCGGAGTCGGCATGCTCCTGGCTGTCCCAGACGACGCAGATCCCGCTTTCGCCGTCTTCTTCGCCGCCAAAGAACATAGCGCTCATGCACCCCGGCTGCTGCTTGATCGCCGGAATCAAGTCGTCCGCCATGGCCTGAGCGCCTGAGCGGCTTCCCTCCGAAAGGGCGAACCTGACAAGACGAAGATACACGTGATTACCTCCTCAACGTAACGGAGCGCAGTGTAGCACGTCCGCACAAGCCAGCTATTCGCTGTACCAGTCGAACGTCTTGCCTTTTGGTAAGCGGCGAACTACAGCAGCGGGGCCAAACGGCCCATGACTTTCGGGACTTCTGGCAGGATGTGACTCGCTGGCTCATGCCCGTACGCTGCCACTGATATCGATGGTCTACACAATGTCTACTCCCTGGACAATGCAGGGACGGAACACCGCGATCCAGAAAGCCGTTGCTGAGATATACGAGCGGTATTTCGCCAAGGGGCCGCGATGGGTCGCCAAGCACCTGCCGCAGAGAGCCGAGATGACCGAATACGGCTCGCGGGTGAGCGCCGAATCCCGGGAGATACTGCTGGGCGACTTTGGAGTCGAGTCTTTCATTGAAGACTACGCCGTCCTCGCGATTGGGGCGTCCGGTGATAACAGGAGTACCAGACAGATCTACACGCAGTGGGTTTACGACGAAAACCGCCACAGCAAAGCCCTCTGGTATTGCCTGAGCGACTCCGGACTGTATTCGCACCGGGAGTTGGACGAATACGCGTACCAATGCGGGCGAGACGTCTGGACGTTTGAGAGGCAGACCGGCCACGAAGCCACTCCCGAGCGTGGCGCGGCCTACGCCATAGCACAAGAGCGGCAAACAAAGCGCAACTACCAGGAGATGCAGAAGCGCCTGTGGGGCGAATACGGCTCACCGGCGGACGCAAACGGCCGGCCCGAATACCCCGCCATCGCTGGCGTTTGCCAGACCCTCTCGATTGATGAGGGCTACCACGAGGGTGTCTTCCGCCATATCACACGCGCCTATCTCAAGTACTGGCCGGACAAAGCACTTCAGGCGATGTGGGACGTATATGAGCGATATCGCATGCCGATCGTGAAGCTTCCCAACGCTGAGGCCTTCATACACGCTGTGCTCTCGACCGGCATCGATTCGCCAAGAGCCGTCATCCGTGAAGTGCTCGCGCCCACGTACGCTGGCATGGGCTTTGAGAGTCGAGCCGCCGTGAAGCGCGCTGCCCGAGAAAGCTGGGACCTGCCTGACGGCGCCGTGATTCAGGTGGGCGACGAACCTCTTCCCGGGCTGTCCGAAGGAGCGGTTCCCTACAAAATGAATCCGGACGGATCACTCGTGATAATCGCCAGTGTCGCTAATCTTCCCTAGTGTTGCCCAGGAACAAGCCGCAAAGCACGACACTTACAGGCCATCCGGCTCATGCGGCTCTGCCGTCCTCAGCGCACCATTCTCCATATAGCGCTGTCACACAGACGAAAGGAGGAGCGGATGACACCTGATCGAGTACATCAAGCGGTCTACGACGCGATCACCGGATCCGGCGAGTTATGTGATGAAGGTCTCGGTGCCGAAGGGCTTCCGGGTGGGCAATAGAGTTTGAGGAATGTCTGCATCCGACTCTCTCGGCCGGCTACGACTGGTCGCCTTCATAGGTCCAGTCGCTTTCGTCGTGGCAGTAAGCGCCCTGGCTGAATTTGTCCTGGAGCTCGACCTCTCGGACGACGCGGCTCACTTCATCGCCACAGTCGTCGTGTGTGCGGGCGCACTCGTATTCACTGCCGCCATGTTCAACATGCTGGCCCAAAGCAACGTTCGGCTCCAACGGCTGGCCCGTCTGGAAGAGCGGCAGCGATTCGCCAAAGCACTCCACGATGAAGTGATCCAGTCCGTGTACGGCGCTCAACTCGGCCTCCAGGCATCCATCGATGGAGCCGTGCCGTCTTCTCCAACGCTCGACCGAGACGTCAATCGGGCAATCGACACGCTCGACGAGGTAATAGCACGGGTTCGAGAGCACATCGTCGAAGAGGATCTCGCGTAGAAAGAAGGGCGAGAAGTAGTCACTAAGCCTGCTTAGTGCGGCCGTCACCGGAAGCGGGGACTCCCAGATTAAAGAGCCTCAGCGATCTTGACGGACGATGCGCACGCCGTCCGACGTCTTGCAGAACCGAATCTCTTGTTCCATGGCTATTCCCTCCTCGAGTTCAACTGCCCCACTCCACTGCCCAGATTTCGTGCTCCCCCGAAAGCCCCTTCAACTCAACCGTTCGCTTATCACCCCACGACACATCCGACCCCGACAGCAGCGCCTTCAACACGCCCGATGCCAGTATCTCGCCGCCGTTTGCCTGCGAGGCGACGCGCGCGGCCATGATCACGTTGCGGCCGAAGAAGTCTTCGCCTTCCTTGATCACCTCGCCGGCGTGCAGGCCCATGCGCACTCGCACCGGCTCAGCCGCACTCTCGTTCCGCACAAGCAGCGCCTTCTGGATTGCCGACGCGCAGGCCAGCGCCTTCCCGGCCGACTGGAACGCCACCATGAACCCGTCGCCCTCGCTCTTCACCTCGAAGCCGCCGTGGGCCTTGATCTGGTCGCGGATGATTGCGTTGTGTTCGCGCAGGACCTCCATGAACCGCTTGTCGCCGAGGCGGTCGGCCATCGCGGTTGAGCCTTCGATGTCGCTGAACATGATCGTGACGGTGCCGTCGGGCGCGGTGTGCGTGCGCAGGTCCGGGTGCTCGCTCTGGACGGCCTTCGCGACCTGGTCGATCGAACTGTAGATATCCGTGATCGTGCTGATGCCCTGGTCTTCCAGCTTGAGCGCCAGGATGCGTTCCACCAGCGGCTTCATGCCGAGCGCCTGTGCTTCGGCGAGCGATTCGTCGATGAGCGTGCGGGCGCGCTCGGCGTCACCGGCTGCGCCGCGCTTCAGGCGGAGGCGGGCACAGTCGCAGGCCGCTTCGGCGCGCGCCGGTCTGTACGCCGATGGGAGCCAGGCGAGAGCAGCCTCGACGGCGTCGATGGCCTCGTCGGGGCGGTCGAGGGTTTCGAGGAGGAGGCCGCGGAGGTGATCTGTCTGGGGCACGCCCGCCACGGCGTAGGTGTCCTGCGCCTCGAATACCCGGAGTAGTTGAGCCGCCGCTTTTTCGTCCTTCGTGAAGTGGGCAACCAGTGCACTGCCCACGTCCGCCTGCAGCTTGAGCAGCGCCGATCCGGGGACCGGTGATGCGACCACCGCCTGCGCCGCCCGCTTCTGCAGAGTCACGTCGGACTCGCCTCCGGTGAGCCGCGCGGCGATGCCCGCGATCATGGCCAGCTGGGAATATGCGACCGAAGGCCCAGGCGGAGTGCCTAGTGTCTGTTCGGAGAGCCGCTGCTGATAGCCGCGCGCGACCTCTGTCTGGCCGCGTAGGTAGAAAACGGTGGCGGCCTGCGCGAGGAGTCGCTCATCGGGGCGGCCGGCTTGCAGGCCCCACTCAATCGTATCCAGCGCCTCGTCCCACTCGCCGCGCGTGATCGCAATTTGGGCCTGGGCGTTGGCGCCGCTGGCCATGCCGTAGGGAGACCGCGTGCGCTCCACCAGGGCGCGGCAGGCGTCGGCGTGGCGCTTCGCCTCGTCCAGGCGCCTGTACCAGAACTGGCCGGCGTTGAAGAAGTGCGCTATCCCTTCGGCAGTCGGCTCACCGAGTTCCTGCGCCAGGGCTATGACCCGATTTCCCATCACCACAGCCTCCTCAAGCCTGAGCTGGAAACCGACTACATACTGCCGGGAGCGCAGGACGTCGAACTCCAGGCGCTTTGATCCGAGGACGCGCGCGACCTCCTCGGCGCTCGCATAGGCGGCATCTGACGGCTCAAGTTGCCCCATCATCCCTAGCGACATGCCGAGCGCGGCGTATAGTCTCCCGGACTGCTCCGTCCCCTCTGGAACAAGTGTGAGCGCGTCCTCGACCAACTGGGCCTGCGAACGGCGGATGAGAAGCAGGCTGTGACCAACCTCGTTTGCTACCTCGAAGGCGCGAGGTAGGTTCCCGGTCTCTCTGTAATACCGGTACGCCTGGCTAAGGCTTCGCCAGGCCTCCCTGACGTCGGCGTTGTTTGACGCGGCGGTACCCAGGTTCATCAGCACATCTGCCATCTCGTCGTCCATCTGCTGGCCTTCGCGGGCGGCGAGGGCGGCGCGGAAGTGGCGAGCAGCTTCCGGGAACGCGGACTGGGCGAGCGCCTGACGACCGGCGATTGCGGAGTAACGCGCGGCTTTCTCGGAGAAGCGCGGGGATAGTGTCGCCGCCTCGCTAAAGTGCATCGCGAGCCGGCCGGCGCGTTCTTCGGCGCGGGCTCCGTAGCGCTTCTCCAATGCCTCACCGACCTGGCCGTGCAGGCGCACGCGGCGGGTTGTGGAGAGCTCGGCGAGGAGTGTCTCCTGCATCTGGGCGTGCGTGAAACGGTATCGCCCCGCCGTCTCGGTCTCTTCGATCACGCGTGCGTCCAGCGCTTCTTCGATGAGCTTGAGGAGCTCGTCCTCATCGCGGTCGCCGAGCAGGGTTAGCGTGTCGTAAGTGAAGTCGCGCCCGATGATAGCCGCGACCTGGAGCAGCTCGTTCGTTTCCTCGCGCAGGCGGTTGAGGCGGCGGCCCAGAGCCTCACGGACGCCGTCGGGGATCGCGATATCGGAGACGGATTCCTTAGTGAGAGTGCCCTCTTGCGCCATCAGGTTCACAACCTCGCTCAGGAAGAAGGCGTTCCCCTCGGTCTCTTCGAAGATCTTGTCCAGCACCTCGGGCCGCGGCTCAACGTTGGCTCGCGCCCTGATGTACGCGCCGACCTCGTCCCGTGTGAGGCCGCGCAGCAGGATCCGCTCGAAACCGGTCTCACGGTTCAGCGTGGCGAGCGTCTCAGAAAGCGCGCTCTGGCGGTTGATGTCAGTGTCGCGGTAATTGCCGATAATGAGCACGGGCATGCGGGACAGCTCTCGCGCGATGTGCTGCAGCATCATAAGCGTCGGCTTATCGGCCCAGTGCAGGTCGTCGAGAGCGATCACAAGCGGGGCGTTCATCGCGATTGCCCGGATGTAGGACGCGTAGGCGTCGAACAGGCGGAATTGGGAAACCTCCGGGTCGGATTGGGGCTCTGGCTCCCCCATGTTTGGTTGACCGCGGAGCCACGGAAAGATGCGGGTCAGTTCGTTTGCCGCGCCCGGCGGCATGTTTACGCCGACGACCTCGGCCAGCTCATCAGCATGCGCGAGGGCGTACTGCTCGCCGGCCTGAAGCCACGGCCAGTAGGGGGGTGCGCCCGCCGCCTCGTGAGTGCGGCCCCAAAGCACCTGGGCCCCGCGCATCCGCGCGTATGTCTCCAGTTCCTGCGTCGTGCGGGTCTTGCCGATACCCGGTTCGCCGACAAGCATCACGAGTCCACCGTGACCTGCGACGGCGCTATCGAAAGCTTTGCGTAGCCGCGCCAGCTCTTGCTCGCGTCCGACGAAGACACCAAGGGCCAGCCGGTCCAGGACGTTTGATTCGGAGTGCGAAGCCGCCTTCTGCCCCGGATCGACGTTTTCGAGGGCGTCGAGTACATCGCTCGCGCTGGCGAACCGGTCCTCCGGCTTCTTTTCCAGAAGGCGGAGCACTATCTCTTCCAACGCCTGTGGGCAGGACTCGGTGTGCCACGAGGGAGCCACGGGCCGGGTATTGATGTGCTGGCTGATCACTGCCGTCGCGTTGTCGCTCACGAACGGAGGGCGGCCGGTGACCATCTCGTAGAGCATGCAACCAAGGGAGTACAGATCCGCCCGCGGGGTGATCTCATTTCCGAGCGCCTGTTCGGGCGGCATGTAAGCAACGGTGCCAACGAGCATGCCCTGCATGGTGAGACGCGATTGCTCAAGTGCAACCGCCAACCCGAAGTCCCCGATCTTGGCCGTGCCGTCCCCGGCGAGCCAGACGTTGCCGGGTTTGAGGTCACGGTGGATGACGTTGTGAGTATGGGCGTGAGCCAGCCCGCGGCAGACACCCTTTGCGATATCGAGAGTTCGCTCCGCGGGCAGTGGCAGTCCAAGGCCGTCAACAGCGCCACCGGACATGTACTGCGAGACGATATACGGTTGTCCCGCATCGTCGCCAACGTCATGGATCGTCACGATGTTGGGGTGGTCGCCCAGGCGCCCCATCGCCTGCGCTTCGCGCTGCACTCGCGAAAGTCCGGCTTCGTCCAGTCCTTCCGTCTTGATGATGGCGACTGCCACGTCTCGGTCCAGCTTGGTGTCGTGCGCCAGGTAGACCTTCTTGCGTCCGCCCTCGCCGAGGAAGCCCTTGACGACGTAGCGGCCGCCGGCGAAGGAGGCCGGAAGCGCGGGCGCTGGCGCATGCGTGTGGCCCGCCGCCGCGCCAGATGTGGTTGCAATCAGCGGCTGAGCGCACTCATTGCAGAACTTGCTGCCGGGGACGTTAGACGCTCCACAAGCCGTGCACTTCGCCTCCCGCAGAAGCGGTGACGCGCATTCACTGCAGAATTTGGCCGCTTCTGGATTCTCGTGAGCGCACGCCGGGCAATTCAAACAAATCTCCCTGTTTTCCTCGCGAATTAGCCCTAATAGTCATGTACGGGGCGTTCCTCTGTCAAAGCGATAAGCCTAAGGGACTACGTAGATCACGGAGCCGCCCGGCGCGCCAAACGATGCCGGCGCGCTGCCTACGGGGGACTCCCCGTCAAGCCTCCGCCAACAGCCGTTTGCAGTCCGCCTGCGAACACCACCCTTCGGCGGCCCGCGGGTCGAGAAACCGTATCCTCCGGAGGCGAACACGTCTGGAGCGGGAGACGGGGCTCGCCTGCCCGGCGCGGCGGAAACCCGCGACCCTCCGCTTTGGAAAAATTAGGTTTCGCGATTCGTATCTAGCGAAGCCCAATTTCCACGATTTCTGAGTGATTTGGCCCTCTGTCTCCCAAGACAGAGGGCCAAAAACTCCAGGCGATTATACGGCGTTACGCCAAACTTACGGAGATCGACGCGCTCCCTTGCGCGCAGCGCGGGTAGCCAGAACGCCTCCGCTCGCGGCAAGCGTCAGGCCGCCACCCATGATCAACAGAAGCAGCCAGGCGCTCATACCGCTGTGTCCGCTGCTGCCACCTGTGTGCGGCAGGCTGCCCGGAGTCGGGGACGGCGTGGAGGTCCCTTCGGCCACGGTTTCCCCGACGGCGTGACTCTTCGTTGTCGCCTCCGTCAGGGTCATTACGTTCCCGGACACCGATTCGATCGTCACGTTTTCAGCGCTCGGGCCGGAACCGACCTGCACTACGTCGCCCGCGCTGCATCCAGCCGAGCTGACGACAGTGATCGTTGTCTCTCCGATGGTCGCGTCGGCCGTCAGTATCGTCTCGCAGGATGTGCTTGATGCCGGCGACGGCGTGGCAGTCGGCGCCTGTGGTGGTGGCTCAGTCGGCTCCGGGGTCGCGGTCGGCGCCTCCGCCGGCGTCGCAGTCGGCACAGCGGTCGGAGGTTCCGTCGGCGCTGCGGTCGGCGAGGCGGTAGGCGCTGCAGTCGGCGCCTGTGTTGGTGAAGCAGTCGGTGCTGCGGTCGGAGGTTCCGTCGGCGCCGCTGTCCGCGAGGCGGTGGGAGCTTCGGTTGGAGCTGCTGTCGGGGCGGCTGTTGGAGCTTCCGTTGGTGTCGCCGTTGGCGCTTCTGTTGGCGCCGAGGTGGCAGTCGGAGACTCTGTCGGAGCCGGGGTCGGCGTGTCCGATGGAGCTTCTGTCGGCGTTGCCGTCGGCGTCTCTGTCGGTGCCTCCGTCGGCGTTGCCGTTGGTGTTTCCGTCGGAGCTTCCGTTGGCGTGTCCGTTGGCGTGTCCGTTGGCGTGTCCGTTGGCGTGTCCGTTACGCACTCCCAGGACTTGCTGGCAGACGCCTGCTGCGTTCCGCTGGTATCGGGATCAACAAAGCTGGCCAGGATGGTGTCGTCACCGCACCCGTTGTCGTCGTGGTAAGTGAAAGTCACCTCGCCGTTGGCGTCCGTCGTGCAGTCCGCCGGTACGCACGTTCCCGTTGCGCCGTTGTTCTGGCCTGTCACTGTGAAGGAGACTAGTTGTCCGACGACCGGGTCGCCGCCGTTGTTGGTAACGGTGGCCGTGACGGTGTGGTCAGTCCCCGCCGGGTTAGTCGCAGACGGCGGGTCCACCGAGATGTTTGGCGCGGTCACCACGGTTCCGGCGCCGGACAGCACGACGTACGCTTCGCCGCAGGCCGGCTGGAGTGTGTCGTGATCGGTGCCGCAGATTGGCAAGGTCGGCGTGTCCGTGGCGACGGCCAGCGCGCTCCAGTCGCTGCGGAACGTCGGGAACGTCTCGTGGACGGAGCAGCTCCAACCCTGCAGGTCGGCGCTTTGGAGGTCGTCGGTGTAAGGGTTGGAAGCGATCAAGGCAACGCTGCCGCCGCACGGCGGTTCAGTGTTTAGGGTCCAGGAGCCTGTGCCGACGCTCAACATATCCAGCGTGGCCAGCCCGTCGCCGTTGTCACCACAACTCATCTCGAAGTACACGCCCGTCCGTCCAGACAAAGCACCGGCGAAGGCGATGCCGCCCGCGATCAGTGTGTCCGCACCCGGATTGGACGTACGATGATAAATTGGGTCCGTGCCGATCAGGATTCGGTTGCCCTGCAGCGTGTTGCCGCCAGCTGTACCCATCACGACAGGCGCCCATGTCCCAGCGCTTGCGGTGACAGACGCCGCCAGGATGCCACACTCAGGGTCTCCGATGATCAGCACCTGATAGGCGGCGAACTGTTCGGCGGTCATAGCGCCCCACTGGGCGCCGGTGACCTCGGTGACGGTAAAGCCGTCCGCTATGGCCAGTTGCGCCTCAATGGACGTCAGGCCCGCTCCGCTCACGGTATCCAGGTTGAGGAGCGCCGTGCACGTACCAACGCACGCCGGAGGAGCGGCCTCGACGGTTGACGTGTGGTTCGGCCAGAGCGCCCAGATTGCGGCCAGCGCTGAAACGAGCACCAGCCCTAACAGTAGTGGCCTGTACGTTCGATTCGCGTATACGATTTTCATGACGTTACTCCTTCACTGTGTCGGGAAGCTCGACGATGCAGATCCAGTACCCTGAAGCGCACCCGCTAGTGAGCACGATGACCGGTATCTCGAAGACGCGTCAGCCATCCATGGCAACGGAAAGCTGATGCCGCCACCCAGAACGGCATTACACCAAGCCAGCCACCGCGATCAACGTTCAGTTAAGGGAGACGGAACCCATGCTGGGCTGTTACAGGGCGCGCTGGGATTCTGCAATAACTGCGTGGCGCTGGGGGTAGCGCCAGGAAGTGCGTTTCGGCACTGCCGGGCATGTCAGGCACCTTCGCCAGTCGAGACAGGTGAAACCTGGGTCGCCGCGAGAAAACGGCAGGACGAGCTTTCTTACAAGAGGAAGCTAAACCCCGGCGGCGGTTCGGTGTTGCTGAGCCTCGACAGTTATGTCGATCGACTAGCAGGAGACCCGACAGGCCGATCAGAACCCGCAAGCGCCTCGCCGAATGTCTCCCCGAGTTCGGCGATTCTTGTCGAGATGAGCTCCGATGCCGACTGGCCTTGGCTCGCGCGCGACTTCTTTATGTTCTCATCCTAGAAGTTCCAATCGGACGAGTAGCCCGTCCATGGCACTCCCTGCGTTCAAATCCTATCTGAAGCGGGAGACGGGGCTCGCCTGCCCGCCGCGGAGGGAACCCGCGACCCTCTGCTTGGGAAACAGATGGGTCGCTTTCCTTGCCGATCCAGAACATGCTCAGGCAATTTCCGCCTGAAAACGGGCCGTTTTGAGCATTCTGACTCAGGACGTGCTGAGCATCTGATTGTGAGTCGAATCTTGACGTCACGTCAAGCCATCTGACTGACGACTACGCTACGCATGCAAATCGATGGAACGGGGCACAGGGAGCGTTGGCGACCGGGCTTAGCCGCCGATGGCCCGACAACCTTGCGGTAAATCGATGTGTATAGCTGCCAGGACTTCGCGACGTCCAGCAGATCGATCAGGTTCGTCCCTCCGCTGCAGTCGACATCGCCGTTGACCGGAATCCCATAGCCGATATTATCGCAGGGCTGCGTTTGAGAGACCGCCAGGCCTATGTCGGAGCGTAAGAGGCCCAACAGATCGTCGACCCCTACTCCTCCGTTGCAATCGACATCGCCCGACACGTGGGGCGGGTCGCAGATGTCGCCCTTGCCGTCGCCGTCCGAGTCGAGCACGTTGATGCCTTTGACCTGAGGACAGTTGTCCACGAGGTCCGGCACGGTATCACCGTCGCCGTCGGTGCAACCGGTGTCGGCGGAATCCATCTGACCATCGCCGTCATTGTCGATGCCGTCGCCGCAGCTGTTCCCAAAGCCGAGGAACTCCGGCTGGCCTGACGCTTTTAGCGGATCGGACCCGGCCAGCGTCTCAAGACCGTTGGGCATACCGTCCCCATCCTCAACCGCATCGTCGTCGCCACCCTTTTTCGTGATCCGCTCGACAATTCCGTACCGCGCGACCCAGCGTGACTCGTCGCTATACGTGAACTCTTCGCGGACCGCCGGCGAGAAGCGCCAGAGGAGGTGGAAGAGCGTCGAAGCATAACCGCCCATCAACGTGCCGGTGAGCGTGAGCACGCGGCCACAGGCTTCAGCGAGGGTGCCGGCGGCGAGCCATTGAGCCGACCCTCTGGCCTTGTACTCGTGCTGTTCATCGACGATCAGCAGGTCGAAGAAGCGAGGCATCCGTCGCGCGATGTAGTTGGCGAGAGAGAGCGCCGCGCGGCCCCGACCGGTCGGCCTGCCAGACCGGTCCGTTGATCTCCGCAGCGAGGTGCCTCGCTTCTGCGGGTGTCGCGGCGGTGCCGCCTTCGGGAAGGCGCACTCCCTGCTTCGCGAGGAGTTTCTTGGCCTCGAACTCGTAGAAACGCATCTCAGTCGCGGTGTCTCAGGGCCTCCTGCGACTGCGCGAGGTGCATTTCGTAGTGTAGAGGGTGGATGAGCCACCACTGACCAAGGTCTATCTCGCCGAAGATTGGGTGCGCCATCCGATACTTGCGTGGGTCTAGGGTAGCCATCGCCTTAAACGATTTCTTGGTCCACTCGCTCATCTCTCGCAGCGCTTCGATCAGCTCCGCCGGGGCGAGCTCCTTCTGCGGCCAGATGGGAGGCGGCGCTTCCATACCATCCGGCGGTGGAAGCGGCTCGAACGCTGTGAGGTCGGAGGGAAAGCCTGTCGCCTCGCTGGACGCCAGCGCGCGTGCAGCCATTGTCTCAGTGAGCCGGTTAGTGAACCCTTCGGCCAGCAGGAGGTGATCGACGAGCTGGGCGGGGCTCCAGTCGTCAGGTGTCGGGCGCCGGGTTGCCTCGTCGGGGCCCAAAGTAGAAAGCAACTCGATGAGGCGAGATCGCTCCGTCTCGAGATTCGCGAGGAGCTCAGCGAGTGGTGCGGGCACGTCCATCATCGCCCGCGCCAGCTCGTCCAAGAGATGTGTGTTCATCGAGCTATCTCCTGTCTCTCTACAGCGATCACCCGCCGCGGGCCGAATGTCGCCTTACCGATCGCGGCGAGGCGCTGGGAGCGATCGTTCGCGCTATGGAATTCGAGGTCTGCCAGGGTCGCGCCGAGGTCGACCCGCAACACAGGTAAGGCAGTGGTAACCATTAGCGTGTCAAGGGCGACCATAAATACCCCGAGGGAAGCCATACCCAGCGTCCATCCCTTGTGGGGCTTTCGGGAGTCGAGTTCAGTATCGGACGTCGAAGTTCCGTTAATCGCTAGTGTACTCATTGTTCGTCCTCCGACTTCATTCTCGTCGTCTGACAGATAGACGAACGGGCCAGGTCGGGATGGACAGCGAAGGTCAGAGTTTACTCGGAATGGCCTCCGGCCGCTTATCAGTCGTGCGACGCTCGGACTTCCGCCAAGCGCCGCTCTAGGTACCTACACTCCACGGGGTTGGAGCAGAGTTCGAGCGCCCGCCGATACGCCGCCGCGGCCTCGTCGAGCCGTCCGGCCCTGCGGAGCAGGTCTGCCCGAGAGGCATACAGCAGATGGTAGCGCCCAAGTGAGCCTTCGGCCTCAATCTCGTCAATCAGCCGCAGACCGGCCTCTGGACCAAGGGCCATCCCGATGGCCGCTGCCCGGTTCAGCTTGACCACTGGGCTGGGCTGGACGCGCTGCAGCTCGCCGTAGAGCAGGGCGATCTGGGACCAGTCCGCATCCTGCGGACGGCCTGGCTCCGCGTGCAGCGCGGCGATCGCCGCCTGGAGCTGAAAGGGTCCCGGCCGGCGCATGCGAAGGGAGCGCTCAGCAAGAGTTGTGCCCTCCTCTATCCGGAGCCTGTCCCATCGCGCGCGGTCCTGCTCTTCCAGCGTGAGGAGATCGCCGGACTCGTCTGTCCGCGCTTCTCGCCGTGCATCGACCAGGATCATGAGCGCCAGAAGTCCCAGAGCTTCGGACTCATCCGGCATGAGTTCGTTGATGAGGCGTCCGAGCCGGATCGCCTCGTCGCACAACTCCTTGCGCACGAGAGCATCGCCGGTCGTCGCCGTGTAGCCCTCATTGAATATTAGGTAGATGACGGTCAGCACGCTGGCAAGACGATCGGGGAGCTGATGCGCAGCCGGGACCTGGTACGGAATATTGGCGTCACGGATCTTGCTCTTCGCCCGTACCAGCCGCTTCGCCATAGTGTCCTGAGGCACAAGAAAGGCTCTGGCGATTTCGCCCGTTTCTAGCCCAGCCACCGTCCGAAGCGTCAGCGCTATCTGTGCCTCGCGGGCAAGCGCGGGGTGACAGCAGGTGAAGATCAGCCGTAGTCGATCGTCCCCCAAGACTTCCTCCGAGCGCTTACCGTTCGGCGCGCTGGCCGCCTCCGCTTGCTCGACTTCCAGCAGGCGCTGCAGCAGTTCCTGCTTGCGCCGCAGCGTCTGGTCGCGCCGTAGCCGGTCTATCGCCTTGCGACGTGCCGTCGTGAAGATCCACGAGTCAGGCCGTTCTGGAACGCCGTCCTGTGGCCAGCGCTCCAGGGCGACCACGAGCGCGTCCTGGAGCGCGTCTTCCGCGACCTGAAAGTCGCCGCCGCAGGCGCCGATGAGAGCCGCCGTGATGCGGGCCCAATGCTCGTGGGCCAGCGCCTCCACCACACGGCGTGGCCCAGTCGCGCCGTGTGGTGGAGCATGTCCTTCGGTGGTTGCGTCGTGCTGCGCGGGCGAAGCCGTCACTCGAACAACTTCACCGGGCGGACTTCGATGTGCCCGGTCGGGGCCCATGGGATCTTCGCCGCCAGCTCCAGCGCGATGTCGAGGTTCCGGCAATCAAAGATGTAGAAGCCGCCCAGCTGTTCCTTCGTGTCGATGAACGGGCCGTCCGTGATGATCCTGTCGCCGTTCCGAACGCTTACGACCGAGGCTGTCCCCGACGGCTGGAGCGCTGCTCCGGCCACCTGGGTCGCGATCTTCGCTGCTGCCTCGCCGAACGCCTGCCACGTCGCCATCTCCTCGGGCGTCGGCGGCTTGTCGCCCTCCTCGTTGAAGAGCAGAAGCATGTACTTCACTGCATCCTCCTTTCGCTATCTGGACACGACCCTGTGTCGCGTCTCGAATCTTAGACGAACGGATCCCCGGCGAAAGGACAACACTACCGCTGCCAGATCACGTAACTTGCTCTCCAGAGTCAAGTCATCAACATTCCGCTCGGAGAGCCCAGTCCCTCTCCAGTCGTATCGAACAAGCGTTGTCTTACGCGCCAGCTGCTCGTACCAGCGACGCATCTCGGGGAACTGCCACTCTTGCTGTACGTGGCTGAACATTCCCTGAGGCATGTGAACGAAGGGCATGCCTTCCCCCAGCGTCCAATACGCGATGTTGATCCCATCGCTCGTCTTCGTGTACTGGATGCGCGGCTCCATGGCGCGAATTGTACAACCAGGTTGGCAATCAACCGTGTGGCCATCTGCGCGCATGTCAGGTGGGCTCGAATTCGTATCCAGGTAAGTCAGATGTGCAGCACGCTAGATACGGGTCGGAACACCAAGGCCATCTGACTGTCGAAAAACACGGCGATTTGGCGATTCCCAACCCGCCCGAAACGTATCTGGAGCCGGAGACGGGGCTCGAACCCGCGACCCTCTGCTTGGGAAGATTAGGTTTCGCCATTCGTATCTAGCGACGCCTAATTTCCGCGATTTCGCCGGCAAATGAACCTCTGTCTCCAGAGGCAGTGACCCTAAAACTCCAGACGCTATTCTACCGAATCTCTGGGTACTCTACTCAGCGAGATTCAACTCTGCATCCACGGAGTGTAAGTGATGCTAATGAGAAGGCCTTCCGGACTGGAGAGGCGTAGGACGGTCTGGCCCCATTCCTCCTTCTTGGGCCCGACCAGGATACGGTGGCCTGCGTTCCGCAATTCCTGGGCCGCGCGTCCAACCGCCTCTTCACTTTCAACGTCGAACTCGATGTTAGCCTGCGGCGTCGGCACGTCAGACGGCCATTGGCGCGTCCCGAAGATCGACTGAGCTGCAGCTTCGAGGGTCCATTGACCGAAGTGCTTGACACCGTCGATTTCGTCGGCCGAGACATATTCATCGCCATGCAACGGTAAACCCAGTGTATCTCGGTAGAACTCAAGGCTCACCTGACGGTCTCTTACGAGCGGCCCGAAACCGGCTACGAATTTGATTTTCATGTGTGTCACCTCCAGCGGGAGCATAAGGCTTCGTTCTGATAACGCTCTGTCAGTGGGTATGGCGATTGGCGATCATCAGAAAACTCCCCATGACCCTCTGCTTGCGTGGCAGATGCCCGCGATTTCGTATCTCGGATCACGTACTAAGCGACACGCCAGATAGGAGGTGACCCTATGCCTCCGTG
Organism: Dehalococcoidia bacterium; assembly: GCA_041481535.1. Taxonomy (GTDB): domain Bacteria; phylum Chloroflexota; class Dehalococcoidia; order SM23-28-2; family RBG-16-64-32; genus DATKKM01. Next base: position 16,164 of record JBGPBZ010000003.1, read on the forward strand.
AAAAAGACTGCAGTTTCGGGACGGCGAGTCAAGGAAATCGTATCTGGAGCGGGAGACGGGGCTCGAACCCGCGACCCTCTGCTTGGGAAGCAGATGCTCTACCACTGAGCTACTCCCGCTCGCAGCCGTATTTTAGCAGAGGCCAGCGAAATCTCGCGTGCCAGTCGCGCAGCGGCTATCCTCATAGTCATGAAGAAAGTGCTAACGCTTGGTGTCGCCGTTGCCGTCGTTTGCGTGATCGCGGCCGTCGCGGCCATCGCCCTTAACAGCAGCAGTGAGGATACGACCCCCATCCCGTCCGCGCTGGCCAGCGTCTGCAAGCAGAACGAGACCACCCCTGCCCCGGACGTCATCGCGATCAGCAAACCAGAGGCAGGCGCAGCCATCACGAGCCCGCTCGACGTCAAAGGCTCGATCAACGCACCCGGCGGGACGTTCTTCATCTCGCTTGTCACGGCGGACGGGCAGCACATCATCGACTACCCGGCTCACAGCCAGACAGATACGTTCGTACCTTTTGAGCAGCAAGTACCGTTTAGTATTTTCGAGCAGACTCCTGCTTGCGTCTGGGTCTACCGCCAGAACGCCGACGACCTGGATACCGTGCGCATCCCGGTGGTCATCCAGCCACAACCCTCACCGACGAACGGAGGACAATGAGATACCTCATACCGGCCGCCCTCGCGCTGGTCATCGCCCTGGCCGTAGCCTGCGGTGACGACGACAACGCAACGAATTCGCCAACATCGACACACACAGCGTCCGCAACAACATCTGCATCGGCGACGACAACGCACTCTCCCGCGACGACATCGTCGCCGCTCCCGACGGCAATGGGCAGCATCTGCGGGGCTAACCCTGACCCGGCGACATCAAGCGAGGCCGTAATCACTGCGCCACTCGCGAACGCCCAGCTATCGAGCCCGCTCGTGGTCAGCGGCACGATCGCTGCGTTCGAAGCGGTATTCCAGATCTCGATCAAGGACGCGGCGGGGAACGACATCGTAACGCAGAGCGGGATGGCTTCGGAGGGCCAGACGCTGGCGCCATTTGGCGAGAGCGTGCCCTTCACCGTTACCGCGCAGACGCCGGCCTGCGTCTGGGTGTTCCAGATTAGCGCGATGGACGGCGTCAGCCCGGTCAACGTCACCCAGATTCCCGTTACGCTGGTGCCCTGATGATCAGAGGAGACGGCCGCCGCCCGATGGAGATACGCCCGGTCACGATCGAGCCGGGCTACCTGCCGCACGCCGAGGGCTCGGCGCTGATCACTATGGGCGGCACGTCCGTCCTTTGCGCCGTAACGATGGAAGACCGCATCCCGCGGTTCGCGCTTGGCACAGGCAACGGCTGGATCACGGCCGAGTACGGCATGCTCCCGCGCTCCACGCTCACCCGCACCTCCCGCGAGAAGTCGAGCACCTCCGGCCGCACCGCGGAGATCCAGCGGCTAATCGGCCGCTCGCTGCGCTCAGTCGCGCGCCTCGATCTTCTTGGCGAGCGGACCTACACGGTGGACTGCGACGTCATCAAGGCGGACGGCGGCACTCGTACCGCCTCGATCACCGGTGCGTACGTTGCGCTCGTCCAGGCGATGCACAAGCTCGTCGTGTCTGGCGCGTACACCGCCGTGCCCGTGCAGTGCGGCGTCGCCGCGATCAGCGCCGGCGTCGTCGACGGCATACCGCTGCTCGACCTGCCGTACGAAGAGGACTACCGCGCCGCGCTCGACTTCAACGTCGTCGGCACCGAAGCGGGCGAGCTGGTCGAGGTACAGGGGACCGGCGAGAGCCACCCCTTCACGCGCGAGCAGATGGCCGAAATCATGGACCTCTGCGACGCGGGCCTGCTCGAACTCTTCGCGGCCCAGCGCGCGGCCCTTGCGGGCATCGGGATCACGGTCCCGCAGCCTGCTCCCGCCGTCTAAGCGTACTCGCCCAGGAAGATGCCGCCGATGACGTGCACGTGCGCGTGATCCTGGCTCTGCATCGCGTCCGGCCCGAAGTTCGAGAGCAGCCGGAAGCCGCCGGGGCAGTGCTTCTGCCCCATCTCCACCGCCACCTCCCCCACGCGGCCGAGGTCGCGCCATAGGTCCGCCTGTGCCATGTGCTTCTTCGGCACCGATAGCAGCATCACCGGCACCCAGCGCAGGCGGTTGCGGAAGACGATGACGTCGTCGTCCTCGAATAGGACTTCGGCGGGTTCCCGTTTAGCGATGATCTCGCAGAACACGCAGTAACGTTGCACGCCATCCAAGATAGCCGCTCGCTGAGTGAAGCGGGAGTGACCTGCGCAGTGCCACTTCGTTATTGCTTCGCGGTTTTGGGAACGCATAAGCTCCCGTCGTGCCCCGGTAGCTCAGTTGGATAGAGCATCCTTTGACTAAGGGAAGGTCGTGGGTTCGAGTCCCACCCGGGGCACCTCGTGAGCCTTGACAGGCAAGCGAGTCGATGGTTCTATAAGAATACCCTTAGTCAAAAGGATGGGTGCTCACCAACGAGCTACCAGAACGGAGCGGAACCATCCGCTCCGTTTCCTTTTGCCCCGCCCTTGACCCTCGACCGCTGACCCTCGACGCTAGACCTATGGCCGACGTCCGCCCCTTCCGAGCCGTGCGCTTCAATCCAGAGCTGGATGTGGCCACGGCCGTGAGCCCGCCGTTCGATACGATACCGCCACAGCTGCACAAAGAGCTGTACGAACGCTCGCCGCACAACGCCGTGCGCATCGAGCTCGCGGAGGGCGAGGGCGACGCGCGATACGAGAACGCCGCTCGCACGCTGCGTGAATGGCTGACCGACGGCACGCTGCGCCGTGACGGGATGCCCGCGTTCTACCTCCTCCAGCAAACGTTCTCCTACGGCGAACGCTCGTACACGCGGACGCTGCTGTTCGGGCGGTTGCGCGTGGTGCCGTGGTCCGACGGCAGCGTCCTCCCGCACGAGCAGACGTTCCCGAAGCACAAGGACGACCGCCTGCGCCTGATGCGCGCGGCTCACGTCAACGCCAGCCCGGTGTTCCTCTTCTACCGGGAGAACGCGCTTGTCGAGGGACAACTGAAGATGGCCGAGGCGACGATTCCACCGATCGCGGACTTCGACGCGCCGGACGGCCAGCACTACCGCCTCTTCCGCATCGACGCACCGATTGATGTTGCGGCGGTTCAGAAGTACCTGGCGGAGGAGACGCTGTACGTCGCCGACGGGCACCATCGCTACGAAACGGCCCTCAACTACCGGGACGAGGTGCGCGCTCAGCGGCCGAAGTGGACGGGCGACGAGCCGGAGAACTTTGCGCTCGTCGGCCTCGTCGCCGCAGACGACCCGGGCCTGCTCGTCCTGCCGACGCACCGCTTGGCGTCGGCGGACATTCCTTGGGCGGAGGTGCGGCCGACGCTGGAGAAGCTGTTCGAAGTGAAAGCGTTTACGGGCAGCGGCGAACAGCTGGCGGCCGAGCTGGCGAAGCACGAAAGCGCGCTCGGGTTCGCGGCGAAGGATGCCGATACGCTGTTTGTGCTGACGCCGAAGGATGCGCAGGCGATCGACCGGCTGCAGCCGCAAGACCGCAGCCCCGCCTGGCGCGCGCTCGACTACGCGATCTGCGACTACGCAATCGCCCGCGGCGTGCTCGGCCTCTCCGAGGAGCAGACGAAAGACCAGGGCATCCTCTGGTTCACGGAGGATGCGGTCGAGGCAGTGCGACAGGTGCGTGAAGGCAAGGCACGGTACGCGGTGCTGCTAAACCCTGTGCCGGTGCATCGAGTGCTGGAGCTAGCGGACGCGGGGGACCGCATGCCGCAGAAGTCGACGTTCTTCTACCCGAAGGTGCCAGCGGGGCTGGTGTTTAACCTGCTAGAAGATTAAGACCTCTCGGCTAGCTGAATGTCCTTACGCGACGTTCTCGTCTCTTGCTGACGCCGAAAAGACAGGCAGCTCCGCACTCGTCCCAAGAGAGTCGTGTCCAATTGTCTCCATCCTCCGTCAGCCCAGTAGAAGGCGTCGGGGTCTTCACCGACGGCGAAACACAGTTCATAGCACTTCACATGTAACTCGTCGGCATGCACGAGGAGTACGCAGCGGTACGTACCAGGAGAGAGAAGCACTCGTACTCCTCCCGCTTCATCGGCGACAGTTGCGATACCGTCCGACTCCATCACTGCTACAGGAAAGAACAACCCGAAAGGATTCGAGGGCAGCGCAGCGGTCATGTCGTGCATATCTCTGTAGTCGCCATGAAGAGCAACTGGGGTGCTATCGATGTATACAGTCCCACTGTCGACGTGGACGATACTCATCAGACAGAAGATCTCGTCAAACGATGAGCGCTTCACGCCAAGCCACGTTAACGGTGCGAAGTAGACCGGATCGTTCACCAAATCGCAGCGTAGTATTTTGGCCCTTTCCCGTCCTTCGCCCTTAGTCGCGTCGAGTCGCAGACGAGGTCTACGAACGAGGCCCCCGACTATTGACCACGCTAACCAACCGATCCCAATGACAGAAGCCGCCAAGCCAATCGCGATGATCGCCATGTGATGAGTTTACTCTGGTGACGTCACAGAGTGGCGCTGGCTTCGCATCTCCCCACAAATTCACAGCCGCGCCAGCCGCACTCCCACAATTCCCTCAATCTCACGCACGCGGGCGATCTGTTCCGGCGTCAGCGTGTCGTCCAGCGCCAGCACCATCAGCGCGTTGCCGCTCTTCTCGTGCCGGCCGACGTTCATGTAGCTGATGTTGACGCCGAACTCCCCCATGAGGGTGCCGACAGCGCCGACCATGCCGGGACGGTCGCGGTTCTCGCAGAGGAGAAGGTAGCCTTCGCTCGGGGGCACGTCCACCCACACCTCGTCGATCGAGACGACGTGCGGGCCGTCAGGCGCGATCGTGCCCGCGACTTCCGTTCGCCCTTCGCTGCCACGCAGACGGACGGTGATCAGGTTCGAGTAGATCTCGTGGCTCGGGCTGTGGACTTGCTTCAGCTGCATGCCGCGCCGCTCGGCGATGAGGTCGACGTTGACGACGTTCACGTGCTCCACGCTGATGCCGGCGAGGAGGCCGCTGATTACGGCTGCCCGCAGCGGCGTCACGTCGTGGTGGGCGATGTCGCCCGCGTAGTCGATCTCGACGTCGTTCATCTGGCCCTTGTGCAGTTGCACCGCCAGCGCGCCGATCTTCTGCGCGACGGGCACGTAAGGCGCGAGGTACTGGTACGTCTCAGGGTCGATCATCGGGGCGTTCACGGCCCAGCGCGCGGGCTCGCCGTTCAGAACGGCGACGATCTGCAACGCGACGTCTACGGACACGCGCTCCTGCGCCTCCGCCGTCGATGCGCCCAGGTGGGGCGTGACGACGACGCCGTCGAGCGCGAACAGCGGGTGGTCGGTGATCGGCTCCTTCTCGAAGACGTCGATCGCGGCGCCGGCTATGCGGCCGGACTTGATCGCTTCGACGAGGGCGTCTTCGTCGATGATGCCGCCGCGCGCGGTGTTGATGAAGCGCACGGTCGGCTTCGTCTTCGCGATCTCCTCGGCGCCGATCAGCTTTTTCGTGCCCTCGCTAAGCGTCGTGTGCACGGTGATAAAGTCGGACTCGGCGAGCAGCGTGTCCATCGAGACGATATCGACGCCCAACATCTTCGCGCGGTCCTCGGGCACGAACGGATCGACAGCGAGCACCCTCATCTCAAGCCCGCGGGCGCGCCGAGCCACTTCCGAGCCGACCTGCCCCAGGCCGACGATGCCGAGCGTCTTGTTGCGCACCTCGATGCCGAGAAACTTGCCTCGCTCCCACTTGCCGGACTTCAGAGACGCGTCCGCCGCCGGAATGCGCCGCGCTAACGCCATCATCAGCGCAATCGCGTGCTCCGCGGCGGAGGTGGTGTTCCCCGTCGGTGCGTTGACCACGACGACGCCCTTCTCGGTGGCCGCCGCGACGTCGATGTTGTCGACGCCGACGCCCGCCCGGCCAACGACCTGGAGATGCGTGGTGGCATCGAGGATGTCGCGCGTAATCTTGGTCTCACTGCGGACGACGAGGGCGTCGTACCCGTTGACGGCCTTCTTCAGCTCTTCCGGCTTCATGCCTGTCTTTATGTCGACTTCGATGCCCGCATTCTTCAGGATCTCGACGCCGTCTTCGGCGATAGGGTCGCAGACAAGAATCTTCATCGTGCTCTCCAGGGGAATATGGGACTGCGGGATCTGGGTGATCTCTTGGATCTGATTGCCGAGCCGCTGCGTGAGCTTCGCCCGGCCATTGAGCACGTCGCTCAGGTGGCGGCTGGTGACGCCGAGGCGCTCCGCCAGGTCTTTGAACTTCCACCCGCGCCGTACGATCTCAGCCTTGAGCTCGTTCAGGTGGTCGTGCTCGATGGCCATCGGAGCCGAGGTTACGACGGCGTGACGGTTAAGTCAAGAATATCCGGATAAGTACGGACTGAAACCAACGCCTTTCTTCAGCGTTTATCAGTTCGACATGCGAAGCATTAGGCGACGGTTGTTGCTGGCGGGCATCACGCTGATCCTCGTTGCAGCGGCGGGGTGCTTAAGCGTCCGCATCCGTCCGACCCCGACGCCGGTTCAAGTAGACGAGCCCTGCTCGGGCGGCGACGTCGACCCCTGCCGCCCGGCACAGTCCGACCTGTACGGCGAAGACGTCTCCGATTGCACCGGCGGCGATCACCCGATCTGCCTCGTGCCGTTGGGCGCCGTGGACGTTGACCTCGTGCACCGGCTCGTGGACTTCTACCACGACGAATATGACGTGACGCTCCAGGTGATGCACCCGCTCGATCTGGACGAGAATGAGTTTGGCTCGTCCAGGGGTCAGCTGGACGCGAACGCGCTGTTCGAGCACATCATCGATGTGGAGGGCGGTGTCCTCAACCAACACGCGCCGAACGCCGCGTTCATCGGCCTGACGCCGTTCGACATCTCCGACCGCAGCGATCCCAACAACAACTACGTCTTCGGGCTGAAGGGCGACCCGGCGCCGCACCCGGTCGGCATCATTTCGACCTACCGGATGGACCCGCGCGCCTGGGGCCTAACAGAAAACGACGACGTAGTCTTCGATCGGCTGGAGAAGATGTTCTCCCGATACGTGGCGATCATGGTCTACAGCCTGCCCCAGAACAACGACCCGACTAGCATCCTTTACCGCAACATCGGCGGATTGGACGACCTCGACCGGATTATCGAGCGGCTGCCGACGCCCGCGCCGCGCTAGCCGACGACGGTTTCGACGACGAGCTTCATGGCGCCGGACGGCGCGGACACTTCGACTTCGTCGCCCGGGACAGCGTTGAGGAGTGCCTTGCCTACCGGGGAGTCGGTCGATATCTTGCCCTGCGCCGCGTTCGCTTCTGAAGGGCCGACGATGTGGTACTCCATCGTCTTCCCCAGCGCCAGGTTCGTCACGCGTACCGTGCAGCCAACGCGGACGCGGCCGGTGTGCGCGGCAATGTCCACGATGACGGCGCGCTTGAGCATGGCGTCGATCTCTCGGATGCGGGCCTCGATGTGGCCCTGCTTGTCCTTGGCGGCGTCCAGCGGCGAGTTCTCGCGGAAGTCCTTGTCCAGCATCGCCTTGCGGATGTCTTCACGCACAGCAATGCGCTCGCCCAGCAGTTTCTCGTGCTCTGACTTGAGCGAGTCGACGCCTTCCTGCGTTAGCTCGACGTTCTGCTGGAGGGCGGCCTGGGAGACGCCAGCGGACTTGCTGCCGCTCTTGCGCAGGCGCAGGTGGGGCGCCAGGTTCTGCTCCAGCACGCCTTCCTTCTTCAGATAAACGAAAAACGCGCGGAGGACTTCCGCGCGTTTCTGGGTTTCCGGCGTTGCTGGACCCATCGCCTCGCCGTACGTGGCGACGTCATGCCCTCGAATAATCGAGATGGATTTATCGGAGCCGTACCACCGCTCGAATCGATTGAGCTCCGCCAATGCGGACCCTCTGCCGGCTCCTTTTATCGTTTCCAGAAACTTGCTGGACGCCTCCGACAGAGTCACGTCAGTCATGATGGGTGAGTCTATGGCTGGCCTACGTTCATGTCAAAGCTAAGCATACACGCTATTAGCCGTCAGCGGGCAGGCCACGTTCGGGAGTGGTCGTGGGAACGGGCGTCTCCGCAGGAGCGACAGTTGGTTCCACCGTCGGGCCTTCGGTCGGCTCCTCGGTCACCTGTGGCGTCGGCTCCGGTGTCTCGCCAGTCTCGACGGGAGTCGGAGTCGCCGCTGAAGTCGCGGCCGGCGACGCATTCAAGTCGAAGCCGAAGCCGCTGGCGACGTCTCGCAGGGTGTCCTTAGCGTCCTGAATCTGACCGGCCAGTTCAGGCTGCTGGCCAATGACCTCTGTGAGCGCGGAGTCTGCGTCACGTAGCGCCTGTTCTACCTCAGCACGTGAGCCCTGAACTTCGTCCGGTGAGACAGCCGTCAGATTGAAAGTGGCCGATACGAGTTCGGCGATGTCTGACGGCTGCACTGCTTGACCACGGTCGCGGATGTTTGATGTCGATGCTCGGATGTTTGTCACCGTTGGCGGGGTCGCCCGCTGGGTCGCCGGCGCCGCCGTTATGTTCTCGACCGTGTCGGGACCACCGGCGCGTCCGCCGTTGCTGAGCATCGCCACGGAGCCAACGGCGACCACGAGCACAGCGACTGCTCCCGCCGCGGCGGCGAAGCCGAAGCGGTGGCCCTGCCAGAGGCCCGCGATGAAGCCGGCACGGCGATGACCGTGGGTAAGCGAGCGTACCTGCCGGCGGGCCCGAGCGTCGGAGAGGAAGCGATGGCGGACGCGCTCCTGTACGTGGGCAGGGGGCTCGACCTTGCTGAAAGACTCGTTGAGCTGGACGGCGGTGCGGAGAAGCGGCGCGAGTTCGAAAGCGTATGCAGGGTAAAGCTGCAGGCTCTCCTGGATGGAGCGCCTGCCTTCAAGGTATGCGGTTACGCACTCCTCAAATATCTCCTCAAGCCTTCTCGCGCTCATAAACTCTTGGTGTCCGCTTTCTTGGGGCCTGGCCCATCATCTCCCGTAGTTTTGCTATCGCCTTGTGCTGTATCACCTTTACGTTGCCCTCACCCTTGCCCATCGCCTTCGCCGTCTCAGCGACCGATAGCCCTGCACTAAAACGCAGGGTGATTACCTGGCGTTGCGCCTCCGGAAGCTTGGCCGCTGCGGCCATCACTTCGTTCAGCACCAGGCGGTGCTCCACCAGCTCTTCCGGACCGGCCGAGTCGACCGGGATCCCATCGAGGAGAGGAGCAGACCTGCCGCGGGCGTTCTCTTTACGTCGCTGGCTGATCACCGCGTTGTGTGCGATCCGGAAGAGCCAGGCCGAGAAGGGGGCCTCGCGCCACTGGAAGCGGTCTAGCGCCTCCAGAACACGCATGAACACCTCTTCGGACAGGTCCTCGGCGTCGTGCGAGTTACCCGTGCGGGCAAGGATGTAACGATATACACGTGGGAAATAGGTCGAATATAGCTCGGATAGCGCACGCTCATCGCCCGCCTTGGCGGAATCGACTAACTGACGCTCATCCTGAGCATCGCCGGTTGAGCTCACGAGGCCACCCTTCCATCAAGCCCCCCAGGCCGTGGTAGGCGGTTGCCCTCGTAGCTTACCCTATTTACCCCGTCACTCGATACAACGCGAGGCAGTGTGGAAAAGTTACCTCGAAAAGGGGCGCCCTCGACGTCTGGAAGCGGGTCTCCAGCCGTATTCACTATGGCGTTTACTCCAGTGCGATTTGCTATCCTTATGGTGATGAAGACGGGCTGGCTCAAGAAGGCTGACAGGCCTCTCTTGCTGGGCGCTGCCATCAGCGGGATCTCGCTGTTGTTTATCAGCATAGCTCTTTTCGCAGTAGTATCGGCCCTAACCGACGATCCTGTCCAGTTGCCCGATCAAGGCTCTATACAGGATATCGTAGGTGGCAACCCCGCTGACGGCTCTTCTCCCGCACCCGCCGTAGGTACGGAACCGACCCCTCCGAGCGGGCCCCGGCCCACACACATCACGATCTCCCGTGTCTACATAGATGCGCCGATTATCGAGCTTAACCTGGAGCCGGGGACCGACCTCCCGGCCGTCCCGGGCGAGGGCGACCAAGTGGCCTGGTACGACTTCTCGGCCACGCCCGGCGTCAACAGCAACGCCGTCTTCGCCGGGCACGTTGACTGGCAGACGGCCAACGGCCAGCCGATCGCGGGCGCCTTCTACCGTCTCCGGGAGCTGGTGATCGGAGACGAGATCGCCGTGACGCTGGAGGACGGCTCCGTGCTGAAATACCGCGTGACGGGCAACGTCGCCGTGAAGTGGGACGATCCGAACATCGTGAAGGCGATGGGCCTCACGGACAAAGATGTGCTGACGTTGATCACCTGCGGCGGCACTTGGGAGAAGATCCCCTCGCACGAGAACGGTGGCAACTACACCCATCGCATCGTCGTCCGTGCCGAGCGTGAAGCCGACAGCCCGGCTGCCGTTGCCGCCGGTTAGTGGACGGCGCTAACGGCCGCCCGGTCGAAGGCGCGGTCAACAGCGGGCGCTAGCTCGAGCAGCGCCGAGATAAACGCACCCGAATCGTCGCGACACCGAACGCCCCACCAGTACCAGCCGGCACAGACTATGGAGTGACTTTGCGAGCCAGCCCCCGACGCCGGCGCGGGTGTCGGCGACTGAGTGGGAGCCTGCGGTGGGGCGTCCGTTGGCGCTGGAGCTGCCTGCTGCGCCGCTGCCGGAGGCGCCGGAGTCGGGGCAGCCGTTTGTACCGGCGCGGGAGGCGGCGGAGGCGCTGGGGTTGGGGCTGGCGTCGGTTGCGGTGTTGGCGGCGGCGTAGCGTCGTTCTCTCCGCCGAATTCTGTAGCCCAGTACCAACCGAAGGTGGAGGTCGCGTCGTAAGCCCGGGCGATGCCGATGGCCGTGTAGTGCTCGCCCAGCATGTTCTCGTTGTGCGGCGGCGAAGTGCTCCACATGTAGAACGAAGCCGCGGACGTCTCCGTGCCCGCCACCAGGTTCTCGCCGCGCCAGGTGTTGTACGCGTAGCCCATCTGGTCCATGCGGGCAAACGGGTCGCGGCCGGTGGAATCCTGGTGCGCGAAGTAGTTGTGCGTCGCCATATCGTTCGCCATCCATCCGGCGACGTTGTCCAGCGTCGGGCTCTTGGTCAGCGTGCCGAGGCTATGCTGCGTGCGATAGTCGTTGATCGTGGCGAGGAACGTTTGCTCTTCGCTGTCCAACGCCTGAGCCGTCTTCGGCGTGAGCAGGCCCGCCTGCGCCGTCAGCGCAATCAGCACGCAGATGGGCACAACCAGCGAAAGCCGCGATATATTCCAGCGAAGGGCCGCAGTCAGCATGTGTTGTGTCTTTGCTCCGGTCGCTTGCCGCTCGGCCCCGAGCGGCCTTACTGTCAGTGCGAGGCCCATTGGCGGGCCCCTCCGTAGCGTTAGACGACCCCTGTTCAGGGCGGTTACCCATGCACGCGTTCACCGCAGTAGTTAATGAGTTAAGGATGCCGCTGACCGCAGATCAGCTCGCCAAGTTCGATCTCTATGCCCGGCGATTGCTGGAGGAAAACCGGCGCACTAACCTCACTTCGACGCGCGACCGTGAGGGCGTTTATCGAAGACATTTCGCTGAATCGTTAGCGATACTTCGACTTCTCGATGAACGCGGTGTCGAGCTATCGCCGGTCATTGACGTCGGCACGGGCGCGGGCTTTCCCGGCCTGCCGATAAAGATCGCGCGCCCGGAAATCGAGATGACGCTGCTGGAGGCCACCGGCAAGAAAGCTCGGTTCCTCGAGTCGATTGTCGCGGAGCTGGGGCTCGCGGACGTGCGGGTTGTTCAAGGTCGCGCGGAAGACGTCGCACGCGAGACGGCGCAGCGCGGGGCGTATCGCCTGGTGCTCGCGCGGGCCGTCGCACCGCTGCCGGTCTTGCTCGAGCTGACGCTGCCGTTCCTCGCAGCGGGGGGCGTTCTCGCCGCGCCAAAGGGTAGTGCACTGCAACGCGAAGTGCGGGCCTCGGCGAACGCGCTCGCTACGATCGGCGGTAAGATCGAAGCCACTCTGCCGCTCGAACTGCCCGGCGAGGGGCCGAAGCAGACGCTTGTGATCGTGCGCAAGACAGGCACATCGCCGGAGCAATACCCACGACGCGCGGGAATGCCCGCTAAACGGCCGCTATAAACAACCTCGGCGCTTCTGTGCTCGACCCGCGAGGCAGTACGCGTATACAATTCCGGAAAGCATATGCAACGACGTACTAAGCCGCAGCAGTCCCGCTACGCGAGCGGTGGTTACGCCATGCTCACGGGCTGGCTCGTGCGGCTCGCCAAGCTCGACTTCTCGGTTTTCGACGACGTCCGCAATGAACGCACGGCGACCGCCAGCGCGATCCTGGTCGTCCTCGGCGCGGGGATCATCGCGGGCTTCGGCTCCTGGGGCTGGGCGCTGCAGTACGACAAGTACGACGGCCTCGACCCGGCGCCCGTCTTCCTGAAGACGGTTGTCGCCGGTAGCCTGATCCAGCTCGTGATCTGGTTCGCCTGGGTCTACATCGTTTACCTGCTGACGGCTCGCGGGTTCGGCGCGCAGGTGAGCTTCCAGGAGTTGGTCCGCACAATGGGTCTGGCGTTCGCGCCGGTCGCCCTCAGCGTCTTCGTCGCAATCGCGCCGCTGGCAGTGCCGTTCGGCGTCTTCTCCCTGGCCATCACCTTCCTCTTCACGAACATCGCCATCGAGCAGGCCTCTGACCTGAACACGCGGGAGTCTATGCTGGCGAACCTCGCCGGCTTTGGCGTGTTCCTGATCTTCATGGGCGCGGCGGCCAACATCGCAAAAGCCGGCGCCTTCGGCGGCCTCGCGCCAGGCATCCTTTTCTTCTCGCTGCACTTCTAGAAGCACCCACTCGCCCAAGATCCAGGCCTCAGTGACAAAGCATCTTGCCTTGTCATTCAGAGCCAGCGAAGAATCTGGCGGGGAGAGGCAACGTTGCGTACAGCGATTACTCGCCGTCATCGTCTGTGGTGTTTCAAGACACGTGAGACAGAAGGAGGTGAAAAGAGACGGACCTGACCTGTAGGGTGGGCGACAACAACGCTACCCATCACACAGGAGGTCCGCATGAAGAAGGCTCGCACGCCATGGCCGGTGGCGACAAGGGTTCAGTATGTCGTCGGATACGAGTACGTTCAGAAGAAGTGGGGATTGAGCGCACGTCAGTTCTGCCGGACGGCGGAGGTGCCGTACCCGACTTTCGCTCGCTGGTGGGCAGCATGGCGCCGCTCCGGAAAGTACGGCCTGCTCGACCGCTCCCGGCGTCCCCACCGCTCGCCGAACTCGCTGGCTGTGACAATCGTCCAGCTGGTGCGCCGGTTCCACCGCGAGTTGGCGGTTGGTGTCCGCCGTCTGCACGCTCACCTCACCCAAAGTGGCATCCAGTGCAGCCTCTCCAGCGTCTATCGCGTCCTGCGCCGCGCCGGCGCTCTCGTCCTGAGGCCGCGCAAGCCCAAACAGGTATGGATCCGCTACGCGAAGGCGCACCCAGGCGAACGCGCTCAGATGGACCTCAAGTACCTGCCTCGGGGTCTTTTCCAGCTCACTCTCATCGACGACTGCAGCCGCTACCTGGCCGCCTGCGTCATCCCGAAACGGACTACCGCGGCCGTCTGCGAGGTGCTGCCTGCTCTCCTTAAGGAACTCCCCTTCGACTTGCGCTGCATCCAGACAGACAACGGCTCCGAATTCGGTCTGACCCTCACTGCTCTACTCAAAGCTCGCGGCATAAGACACGTCCGCACCAGGCCGAGAACGCCTCGGCTCAACGGCAAGGTCGAACGCGTCCACCGCACGATGCAGGAGGAGTTCTGGGACGCCGTCGAGGACGCTCAGCCCCAGCGCTGGACGCCCTGGCTGCGCGACTACGTCCGCTTCTACAACCGCCACCGCATCCACAGCGCTCTGGGCTACGAAACGCCGTCCAAGTATGCTCTACAACGCCTACCCCGAAAGGCCCCCCTGTCTCACATGTCGTGAAGCACTACAGGCAAAGAAAAAGGAACGGGATTGCGCCCGTTCCTTATCGGCGTGTACCGAGACCGCTTGATACCGCAATCAGTATGAACCAGGGCCGAGAGAAAAGAACCGGGTCGTGGCCCGCTCCTCAGTCGGCTAAGCGCCGAGGCCGATTGATAACCACTATCAGTATAGCGAAAAAGAAAGGAACGGGACTGAGCCCGTTCCTTGCGGCCGGTCACCGACGCTACCTGAGACTCTTTTAGCTTTACATCTGCGCGCAATGTTGTCAAAGAACGAGCGGAGAGCGAGGGACTCGAACCCCATCCGCCTCTCGACGGACCGACTATTTCTCAGGTAGCGTCGGCGCCTTGCCGATTCACTCTCCCTGAGTGCGGCTTCTCCGCTCGATCGCTACTTTAGCGAACGAGGACGCGATTTCGAATAGGGAAATGGCACTCCGCCGAAAAAGAAAGAGGCGCCGTTCCCGACGCCTCTTTGGATTGCGATCCGTAGCGACTAGCGCTTGGTGTACTGAGGGGCCTTGCGGGCGCGCTTGAGGCCGACTTTCTTGCGCTCTTTGACGCGAGGGTCGCGGGTGAGGAGCCCGGCCTTGCGGAGGGCGGGTCGGAAGGACGGGTCGTATTCCAGGAGGGCGCGGGAGGTGCCGTGGGCGAGGGCGTCGGCCCAGGCGCTGACGCCGCCGCCGTTGATCTTGGCGTAGATGTCGAACTTGCCGGTCATCTCCGAGACTTCGAAGGGGCGGCGGATCTTGATCTGGTGGGCGTTGCGGCTGAAGAGGCTGAGGTAGGGGCGGCCGTTGATCAGGATGTTGCCGGTGCCATCGTACAGGCGCACGCGGGCGATCGCCTCCTTGCGGCGGCCGGTAGCGTAGTAGTACTTGCCGGCGGGTAGGGTCTGCTTGTCTTCATCTGCCATGGCTTACTCCGATGCAGCGGCGACGCCGCGCTTGCGATTTACCTGTGCTTCGTGAGGGTGGTCCGGGCCGGCGTAGACCTTGAGGTGGCGGAGAAGGCTGCCCGAGAGCTTGTTACGCGGGAGCATCCCTTTCACGGCCTTCTCGATCACGCGGTCCGGGTGCTTCTCCAGCATATCGCGGAGAGGCGTCTCCTTGATGCCGCCGACGTAGCCGGTGTGGCGGTAGTAGATCTTGCCGTCCAGTTTGTTGCCGGTGACTTTAATGCGGGAGGCGTTGACGACGATCACGAAGTCGCCCATGTCCAGGTGGCGCGTGTACGTGGGCTTGTGCTTGCCCATCAGCAGCTCGGCCACTTTCGTGGCGAGACGGCCGAGGGTCTGGCCGTCCGCGTCGAGGACGTGCCAGGACTTCTCGATCTCGCCGGCCTTCATGCTATATGTCTTCGTTATTATCGCCATCAAACAACCCGCTTTCGTAACGAACCTTCATCAGGCAGAGCCCGCGTGGCGGTGCGGTCCTGCTCGCTTCTCCGGGTGGCGCTTCGTTGACCAGCCGCTCGAACTCCGCGACCGGGACCTTGCCCCGGCCGACTTCGACGAGCGTCCCGACGATCCGCCTCACCATGTGCGGCAGAAAGGCGTTGGCCTCGATGTCGAACGTGGCGGTCTCGCCGTGGCAGCGCCACTGTGCGATTGTACAGTGTCGCTCGGTTACCTGGCGTTTCGCCTCCGACGGCGCTGTGAACGCTGCAAAGTCGTGCCGCCCTTCGAGATGCCGCGCCGCCTCCGCCATCAAGCGCGTGTCCAGCGGCCCCGAGAGGTGCCAGACCAGCCTTCGCTCCAGGGCGGGCCGTTGGGGGCCGAGATGGAGCGTGTAGCGGTACCAGCGGCTCGTCGCCCAGCGGCGCGGGTCGAAGTCTAGGGAGACTTCCGTCGCCGCGCGGATGCTGACCGCGTCCGGGAGAAGAGCGTTGGCCGCGCGCACCACCGTCGCCGCCGAGTGCCGGGATCGCGTTGTGAACGCGGCTACCTGGCCCCGTGCGTGGACGCCGGCGTCGGTCCGGCCCGCCATCGCCACCCGTATAAGTTCGCCTGTTAAACTGCCGAGGGCCCGCTCCAGCGTGCCCTGCACCGTCGGTGCGTTCTTCTGATACTGGGAGCCTCCGAACGCCGTGCCCTCGTACTCAACGAGCAGCGCGAGCCTGCGCCCGGGTTCATCCCGTTTCATGCAATGTTACCGGCTCGCTTGCGGGAGCGAATCCGGACGCTACTCGTCCTCCGAAAGAAGTTGCAGTTGCGCCATGTGCGCGCCGTCGCCAACGCGCGGTGCAACCTTGATCAGCCGGGTGTAGCCGCCGCGCCTGTCCGAGTAGCGAGGACCGAGCTCGTCGAAGACCTTGGCGACGACCTTCTTGTCGTATACGTAGCCAAGCGCCCGGCGGCGGGCAGCGAGATCGCCACGCTTGCCGAGCGTGATCATCTTGTCGGCGAGGCCGCGCACTTCCTTGGCCTTGGCCTCGGTGGTGATCACCTTCTCGTAGCGAAGGAGGTCCGTCACGAGGTTGCGGAAGAGCGCGAGGCGGTGGTCGGTGGGTCGGCCGAGCTTACGGCCGGCTACGCGGTGCGCCATGTCTAGCTCTCTTCCTCGGTTAGCTGCTTGAGGGCGCGCTTCCACTCCGGGATCTCTTCGTCTTCGCCACCAGCAGCTTCGTCGCCGGAGGCCTCGGCTGCCGCACGAGGCTTGCGGCCGATTGGGCGCGGCTCGAGCGTAAGCTCGCCGTCTTCGTCGCTCATGCCAACGGACCGACCCATCGGGCCTTCGTCGTCTTCGAGTGGAAGGGCGGGCATCAAATCGCCGCCGTCTTCGTCGGACATGCGGCCGGCTTCCATCGGGAGCAGGTTCATCTCGTCGAGCTTTTCGCGGAGTTCGTCGTAGGACTTGCGGCCGAAGTTGCGGAGGGCGAGGAGCTCTTCCTCGCTCTTTTCGAGCACCTGGCCGACGGTCATGAGGCCGCTGCGGCGCAGGCAGTTGTATGCGCGCATCGAGAGGTTGAGGTCTTCGATCGCCATGTTGTACTTATCGGGCGGGAGCTGGCGGCCGGCGCCGAGACCGCGCTCGACGGTGGGCATGGCGGGGCGGCCCATGTGCGAGAAGAGACGGAACTGTTCGATTAGCACCTCGGCGCTCTTGCTCACGGACTCGACCGCGGTAAGCGTGCCGTCGGTCCAGATTTCGATCGTCAGCTTGTCGTAGTTGGTGGCCTGGCCGACGCGCGTGTGCTCGATGCGGTAGTTCACCTTCTGCACCGGCGAGAAGATCGCGTCGACGGGGATGACGCCGATCGTCGTGCCGTCAACCTGGCCGGCGGGCTGGTAGCCCTGGCCCTGCTCGACGTTGAACTCGACGTAGAGGCGACCGTCCTTGGCGTCCACGGTGGCGAGGTAGAGGTCCGGGTTCACGACTTCGTAGTGCTCCGGGACCTGGATGTCGCCGGCGGTGATCGGGCCGCTGCGGCCGCTGACGTCCAGCACGAGGGTGCCGGGGCGGTCGGACAGCGCGCGGAGTCGCATCTCCTTCACGTTGAGGAGGAACTCGATCGTGTCTTCTTTGACGTTGGGGATCGTGGAGAATTCGTGCTGCACGCCGTCCACGCGGACGGACGTGACGGCGGCGCCCTTGAGCGAACTCAGGAGCACGCGCCGGAGCGCGTTGCCCAGCGTAATGCCGAAGCCGGGCGGCAGCGGCGCCGCGACGATGCGGGCGAACTTATCTGTCGCCTCTTCGACTTCGATCTGGGGCTCATCGGACGGCTGCGGTGATGGCGGGACCACTCCCACCGCGGTGCTGCCGTAGCCGCCACTTCCACTGCCTCCCCGGTACAACTGCTGTTCTAGCATTTCCATCCTTTACCGCGAGTAGTACTCGACGATTGTTGCCGGATTGAACTTGGCGCCGATTTCTTCGATTTCGGGCAGCTGTTCCACTTTGCCGGACATCGCCGCCGTGTCGCGGAGCAACCACGACGGGAGCGTCTTACTCGAAACGTTTTCGCTCACTAGCTTGAAGTATTCGCTGGTGCGTCCGCGGCCCGTCCAGGCGAGCGAGTCGCCCGGCTTGAGGATGCGGGAGGGGATCGTGATCTTGCGGCCGTTTACGGACATCATCCCGTGCGAGACGAGCTGCCTCGCCTGCTGGCGGGAGTCCGCGAAGCCGAGGCGATAGGCGACGTTGTCGGCGCGCAGCTCCAGCGTGCGGAGGAGCGTATCGCCGGTGACGCCGGGGCGCCTTACTGCGTCCTCGTAGTACTTGCGGAACTGACTTTCGAGGATGCCGTAGACGGCGCGTGCTTTCTGCTTCTCGCGCCACTGGAGGCCTCGGTCAGAGACTTTCCTTCGGCGGGTCTGGCGTGGGCCCGGCGGGTACGGACGCTTGTCGAAGACGCACTTGGTGAAGCACTTCTCGCCCTTGAGATAGAGCTTTTCGCCAAGTCTTCGGCACAGTCTGCAACGCGGGCCAGCGTATCTTGCCATTCAGATGACTCCTATACCCGACGCCGCTTGGGCGGCCGGCAGCCGTTGTGCGGGATGGGCGTTACGTCTCGGATGCTGGTGACCTGGAGACCGGCAGCCTGGAGGGAGCGGATGGCGGCCTCACGGCCGGAGCCGGGGCCCTTCACGCGCACCTCAACCTGCCTGAGGCCGTGGTCCATGGCGCGGCGGGCGGCGGTCTCAGCAGCGAGGCCCGCCGCGTACGGCGTGCTCTTGCGCGAGCCCTTGAACCCGGCCGTGCCGGCGCTCGCCCAGGAGAGAACGGCGCCGCTGGGGTCGGTGAGGGTGATGACGGTGTTGTTGAACGTGGAGGTGATGAACGCCTTCCCAACGGGGACGTTCTTCTTCTCACGCCTTCGCGTTCGTGTTTTGCGTTCGCCTGCTTTGCGTTCGCCTGCTTTGCGTTCGCCTGCTTTGCGTTCTGCCATGTGTATACTGCCTACTTCTTCGCGGCGACCTTGCGGCGGCCGGCGACTGTGCGCCGTGCGCCCCGCTTGGTGCGTGCGTTGGTCTTCGTGCGCTGGCCACGGACGGGGAGCCCGCGCCGGTGGCGGATGCCACGGTAGCTATTGATTTCGATCAGGCGCTGTATGTCCGTGCGGATCTGCTTTCGCAGCTCGCCTTCGACGGTGTGGTTCTTGTCGATGAGCTCGCGGATGCGGTTGACTTCGTCGTCGGTCAGCTCGCGGACCTTGGTCTCGCCGGAGACGCTGGCCTGGGTGCAGATCTTCTGGGCGGTGGGGCGCCCGATGCCGTAGATGTACGACAGGGAAACGTCCACACGCTTGTCGCGCGGGATGTCAACGCCGGAGATACGGGCCATGCGATCCTCCTACCCCTGCCTCTGCTTGTGACGGGGGTTGGTGCAGATAACGCGGACGACGCGCTCTCGCACGACGATCTTGCATTTTTCGCAGCGCTTTTTGACTGATGCCTGTACTTTCATAGCTTTTTCCTAGTTTGGCCTAGCGGAACCGGTACGTGATCCTGCCACGAGTGAGGTCGTAGGCAGATAGCTCTACGAGGACCTTGTCTCCGGGAAGAATTCGGATAAAGTGCATCCGGATCTTGCCGGATGCGTGAGCGAGCACTTTGTGCCCGTTCGCCAATTCTACACGAAACATGGCGTTCGGCAAGTTTTCCTTGACTGTTCCTTCTACTTCTATGCCGTCTTTTTTCGCCATTCAGGCCTGGTGGCCATCACCTCCCGGAAAAATGTTCACCCGAAACGTTAATTCTACGAGAACCCGTACGCTTACGGCAAGGTTAGGACTTGTGCTTCCCCGTCAGTTATGGCAAGCGTGTGCTCGAAATGGGCGGAAAGGGAGCCATCTTTGGTACGAACCGTCCAGTTGTCGGGATCTTTCTTGGTCAGCCAGGTGCCCACGTTGACCATAGGCTCGATAGCGATGACCATGCCGGGCCGCAGGGGGAGGCCTGTCCCCGGGCGGCCGTAGTTGGGAATCTGCGGCTCTTCGTGCATCTGGCGGCCGACCCCATGGCCGACGTATTCCTTGACCACGGAGAAGCCCTCGGCCTCGACGTACGTCTGGATGGCGTAGCCGATGTCGCCGATCCGGTTCCCCCCGCGGGCTGCGCCGATGCCTCGCCAGACAGCCTCTTTGCAGACGTCGATCAGCTTCTGCTTCTCGGGGCCGATGTTCCCGACGCCTTCGGTGCGGGCGGAGTCGGCGACGAAGCCCTTATAGGTGCATCCGAGGTCCAGGCTGACGATGTCGCCCTCCTGGATCTCACGCTTGCCGGGGATGCCGTGCACGATCTCGTCGTTGATGGAGACGCAGACGGTGGCGGGGTAGTCATAGTAACCGAGGAACGTCGGGATGATGTTGCGTTTCTTGTACTCACGGCGGACGATCTCGTCCAACTCGAGCTCGATGATGCCGGGGCGGAGCGCATCGGCGAGTATCTGGAGGACTTCGGCGACGTGGCGGCCGGCCTCCCGCATGATGCTGATCTCGTCGCGCGACTTGACGATGATGGCCATCAGTCGCGCCTCTTCATCTCATCGATGATGCGCTTGAGGTCTTCGAAGACGGCGTCGGCATCACGGTTCCCGTCGATCTCGGTGAGCTTGTTCTGCTTTCGGTAGTGGGAGAGCAGGGGCTCGAGGTTCTTGAGGTTCACTTCGAGGCGGGTGCGCACGACTTCTGGCTTGTCGTCTGCACGCTGGGTGAGCTGGGAGCCGCAGTTGTCGCAGATGCCGGCTTTGGCTGGCGGCTGGTTCGTCTCGTGGTAGACGGCGCCGCACTTGGGACAGCTCCAGCGTCCGGCCAGCCGCGAGACGAGCTCGTCCTGGTCGACCTGGATGTAGACGGCGCGGTCGATCTGGTTGCCTTGCCTGGCGAGCGCGTCGTCGAGCGCCTGGGCCTGCACGGTGTTGCGGGGAAAGCCGTCAAACATGACGCCGCCGCGAGTGTCGGGCTGGCTCATGCGATCGAGGAGCATGCCGATCGTGATCTCGTCCGGGACTAGCTGGCCGCTATCGTAGAACTCCCTGGCCTGCTTGCCGAGCGGGGTCTCGTTGCGCATGTTCTCGCGGAAGAGCTCACCTGTCGTGATATGCGCGAGTGCAGTTTCGTCTTTGAGGCGGGCGGCTTGAGTGCCTTTGCCCGCTCCGGGCAGGCCCAGAAGCACTACGTACACGGGACCCGGGCTACCGGATGAAGCCTTCGTACTGGCGCATCATGAGCTGCGCTTCGATCTGGCGCAGCGTGTCGAGGACGACGCCGACGACGATGATGAGGCCCGAACTGGTGATTCCGAATGCGGTGGCGCGCCGCGAGCCGCCGCCAGTAACACCGAGGATGTGGGAGAAGAAGAACGGGATGATTGCCACGGAGCCGAGGAAGAACGCGCCGGCCCAGGTAATCCGGATGAGGACGCGGTTGATGTACTGCTCGGTGGGGCGGCCGGGGCGGATGCCCGGCACGAAGCCACCCTGTCGCTGGAGGTTCTCCGCGAGGTTTTGCTGCTGGAAGATGACCATGGTGTAGAAGAACGTGAAGATAATGGTGGTGATGGCGACGAATATCCAGTAGCCGATGTTGTCCGGGTTAAAGATCGTCTGCAGCAAGTCACCGAAGCTGGCCATCGTACTATTGCTCGACGCTGAGAAGACCTGCCCGACGAACGCCGGGAAGATGATGATCGAGAAGGCGAAGATGAGCGGGATCATACCCGTGGTGTTCACTTTGAGCGGGATATGGGTTGCCCCTGACTGTCTATACATACGCCCGGATCTGAAGACGCTACGAGAGTACTGAACGGGGATTCGTCTGACCGCCTCCTGGAAGAAAACGATGTAGGCGATGAGAGTGCACATCATAGCGGCGAGTCCGAAGGTGACGATCAGGCTCTCGCCGGTGCCGCTGTAGAGGCGGCCGACGATGTACTGGGGCAGGCCGGCGATGATGCCGGCGAAGATCATGACGGAGATACCGTTGCCGATACCCTTTTCGCTGATCAGCTCACCGATCCAGACGAGGAACATCGTGCCGGCGGTCATCGTGATGACGGCGGAAAGCGTGGGTAACGCGTTCGGGCCGGTCAGGGAGATGCCGGAGATGCCGCCCTGGCTCTGGACGATGATCAGCTGCCCGTAGGCCTGTACGAAGGCCATCGGGACGGCCATCCAGTGCGTGTAGATGTTGATCTGCTTGCGGCCCTGCTCGCCTTCCTTGGAGAGCGCCTGCAGGGTCGGCACGATCGGCACCATGAGCTGCATAACGATTGAGGCTGTGATGTACGGGTAAACGCCCATTGCGGCGACGCTCATGTTCTGCAGCGCGCCGCCCGAGAAGATGTTCAGGAAGCCGAGCACGGTGCTGCGCTGGAACAGGTCGTCCAGGGCGACGGGGTTGACGCCGGGCACCGGCAGGTTCGAGACGAACCGGAAGATGACCAGCATCGCGAACGTGAAGAGAAGCTTCTGCCGGATGTCCGGCTGCTGGATGGCGGCGAGTGCAGCCTGGAGGAGCTGCGTCTGGGGCTTGGCGCCCTGGGCTCTAGCCTGCGTCGCCATCGCTTGTTAGCTCCACGGCGGTGCCGCCGGCTGCTTCGATCTTCTCTTTGGCTGACATGGAGAATTTGTGGGCGTGGACGGTGAGCTTGTGGGTTATCTCGCCCATGCCCAGCACCTTCACGGGGTTGCGGAGGTGCTCTACGAGCCCGGACTGCTTCAGCGACTCCGGCGTGATCTCGCTGCCCTCTTCGAAGCGCTCAAGGTCGCGCACGTTGACGGGGGAATACTCGACGCGGAAGGGGTTCACGAAGCCCTTCTTTGTGGGGAGGCGGCGCATGAGCTCCGTCTGGCCACCTTCGAAGAAGCGGCGCGGGTTGTTGCTGCGCGCGTGCTGGCCCTTGATGCCGCGGCCGGAGTAGGTGCCACGCCCAGACGCGTTGCCACGGCCAAGACGGCGCTTGGAGTGTGTGGAGCCGGGGGCTGGCTTAAGATCGTGGGCTTGCATTAGCTCTGGGTGTCCTCTGTCACTTCTACGAGGTGGCGGACGGCGTTAATCATACCACGTACGGCCCGATTGTCCGGCTGTTCCACGGTGTGGCCGAGCCGCTTGAGGCCGAGCGCTTCGATCGTGCGTTTCTGGTTCTCCTGGTAGCCGATGGCGCTCTTTTTCCAGGTGATTTTCAGCTTATTGTCCAATGGTCGCCTCCGAAGAGAACTGGCGGCGGCGCTCGAGGACTTCCTTGGCCGAGCGCATCTGGGAAAGGCCGAGGATGGTGGCCTTCACGGTGTTGGCGTGGTTATTGGAGCCAAGCGACTTGGCGACGGCGTCTTTGACGCCGGCCATCTCCAGCACGGCGCGCACGCCGCCGCCGGCGATGAGGCCGGTGCCCTGGGGTGCAGGCTTGATCAGCACCTTGGAGGCTCCGAAGCGGACAAGCACCGGGTGCGGGACGGTCGTTCCCTTCATGGGGACGCGGATCATGTGCTTACGGGCAACGGTGGAGGCCTTGCGGATCGCCTCGGGGACCTCGGTGGCCTTGGCCATGGCCGCACCGACGACGCCGTTGGTGTCGCCGACGACGACGATGGCGGTGAAGTGGAAGCGCCTGCCTCCCTGCATCACCTTCGCCACGCGATTGATGAAGACGACCTTCTCCTGGAGCTCGGAGTCCCCGGTGTCGACTCGTTCCTTCTTTGCGATGTATTTTCGTGGGTTCGACATGTGTTGCCTCAGTGCCTAGAACTTTACGCCGGACTTGCGGACGGCGTCGGCCAGCGCCTTGACGCGTCCGTGGTAGCGGTTGCCTCCGCGGTCGAAGACGACTGTGGTGATGCCGGCCTCTTTGGCGCGCTTGCCAAGCGTTTGCCCGACGAGGTTTGCGACCTCGCTCTTCTTCTTGCTTGTCGCCTCCTTGCGGACTTCGGCGTCCTGGTCGGAAGCGTGGGCGAGCGTGTGGCCGGCCGTATCGTCGATCACCTGCGCGTAGATGTGGTTGAGCGAACGGTACACAGCCAGACGCGGCCTCTCCGGCGTGCCGGAGACGGTGTGGCGGACGCGGATGTGCCTGCGTATGCGGGCGGCTCGTGCTGTCTTAGTACCCTTCATCTCGATCCTACTTCTGGGCCTTGCCGGCCTTGCCGGCCTTGCGGCGGACGTATTCGCCGACGTAGCGGATGCCCTTGCCTTTGTACGGCTCCGGCGGGCGGATCTTGCGAACGTCGGCGGCGACCTGGCCGACCTGCTCTTTGTTGATGCCGCGGACGACGATGCGCGTCGTGCCTTCGACGTCAAACTCGATGTTCTGCGGCGGGTTGATGGTGACGGGGTGAGAGAAGCCGATGGCGAGCACGAGGTCCTTGCCCTGCATCGAGGCGCGGTAGCCGACGCCCTGCATCTCCAGCGTCTTCGAGAAGCCCTCGCTGACGCCGGCGACCATGTTGAAGACGAGCGATCGCGTCAGGCCGTGGATCGCGCGATGTCGCGGCTGGTCTGTGGGCCGGCCGATCGTGACAACGCCCGCAGTCTGCTCCAGCGTCATCTCCGGGCTGATGTCGCGCTCAAGCTGGCCCTTCGGACCCTTGACGGTCACGTGGGTGCCTTCGGCGCGGACGTCGACGCCCTTCGGGAGCTGGATCGGTAGTTTTCCTACACGGCTCATCGCATTACCACACGTAGGCCAGCACTTCGCCGCCGAGGCCGCGCTTGCGGGCTTCTTTGCCCGTCATCACGCCCTGGGGCGTCGAAAGGATAGCGATGCCGAGGCCGCCGTAGACACGCGGGATCTCGCCGCTGCCGGCGTAGACCCGCAGGCCCGGCTTGCTCACGCGGTCCAGGCCGGTGATCATCGGCTCGCGCTTGCCGCCGTAGGCGAGATGCACGCGGACTTTGGCGTGGATGCCCTCGGCGACGGGTTCGAAGTCCTTGATGTAGCCTTCCTGCTTGAGAACCGAGGCGACGGCCATCTTGAGTTTGGAAGCGGGTACGTCTGTGTAATCGTGCCGCGCGACGAGCGCGTTACGAATGCGGGCGAGCATGTCAGCGATGGGATCAGTAATAGCCATGGTTTACCAGCTCGACTTCTTTACGCCCGGGATGTTTCCGAGGAGCGCATGCTGCCGGAAACAAATACGGCAGAGCGCGAACTTCCGGATGAAGGCCCGCGGCCGCCCGCAAAGACGGCAGCGATGCCGCAACCGGCCCGGGAACTTGGGCGTCTGGTGGAACGTCTTTTCGTAGAGTGCTTTTCGGGTCATTGGTACCTATCCTCCACGCTTCGCGAACGGCACGCCGAGAAGCTCCAGCAGACGCTTCGCCTCTTCGTCCGTCCGCGCGGTGGTGATCATCGTAATCTGCATGCCGCGGATCTTGTCGATCTTGTCGTATTCGATCTCCGGGAAGATCACTTGCTCTTTCAGGCCCAGCGAGTAGTTGCCGCGGCCATCGAAGCTGTTTGGGTTGACGCCGTTGAAGTCGCGGATACGGGGGAGAGCGGCGTTGATCAGCCGGTCCAGGAACTCCCACATGCGGTCGTTCCGGAGCGTAACCATGACACCGATGGGCATCCCTTCGCGCAGCTTGAAGTTGGAAATCGATTTCTTGGCGCGGGTGATGACAGGGTGCTGGCCGGTGATCGTGGCCAGGTCGGCGGACGCTGTCTCCAGCGCCTTGCCGTTGGCGACGGCTTCGCCCAGGCCGATGTTCAGCGTCACCTTGTCCACGCGCGGCGCCTGCAGGACGTTGCCGTAGGAGAACTCCTTGACGAGCGCAGGCACGATCTCTTCCTTGTACTTCGTCTTCATGCGGGGTTCGACTCTTGCCATCGCCATCGCTAATCCACCACCGCGTCGCACTTCTTGCAGAAGCGGACCTTGCGCCCACCGGCCATGCGGAAGCCGATGCGCGTTTGCTTGTTGCAGCTCACGCAGATGAGCTGGACGTTCGCCCAGGAGATCGGCGCCTCACGCTCGATGATGCCGCCGGGCTTGTTCTGGCCGCGCGGCTTCATGTGGCGCTTCACCAGGTTCACGCCGGTGACGATGATGCGCGCGGGCGAGGGCGCGCCGTACTTGTCGGTCTTTTTGCCGGCAGGTATGACCTTGCGCACCTGGCCTGTGCGGCCGCGGTCGCGGCCCTTCAGCACCATCACGTTGTCTTCACGCTTGATCTTGTTCACAGCTAAACCACTTCCGGAGCCAGGGATACGATCTTCATATAGTTTCGTTCGCGGAGCTCGCGGGCGACGGGGCCGAAGATGCGAGTTCCCTTGGGGTTCTGGTCGTCGGCGAGGATGACGGCAGCGTTCTCGTCAAAGCGGATGTACGAGCCGTCCGCCCGGCGCCAGCCCTGGGCGGCGCGCACGACGACGGCCTTCACGACCTCGCCCTTCTTGACCGCGCCGCCGGGGGAGGCGACTTTGACCGAGGCGGTGATGATGTCGCCGACGCTGCCATAGCGGCGCCGCGAGCCACCCATCACCTGGATTACCATCAGCGACTTCGCGCCGGAGTTGTCGGCGACGCGCAGCCGGGAGTATTGCTGAATCATTCGTTTCCACCGTCCACGGGTTCGAGGGCTTCGGGCGGCGCGTCGGCCTGCACCGGCTCCTCCTCTTCGATCGGCGGGACTTCGACTTCGAGCGGTCCGGCCTGCTCCTCCGACATCGCCTCGGGAGCGAGCGCCTCGGGGCCCGCGTCTTCCATGACGACTTCTTCGCCGGACAGAGCACCTGCGGCCGCGGGCTCAGGTTCGATGGCAGCCGGCGCATCCGCAGCTTCGCTTTCCGGCGAGGCGGCGGCGCGCACGGGCGGCTCTTGCGGCGCGGCGAGCTCTTCGATGAGCGTGCTGTCGATCGCCTCGGGGGCGAGCTCCGCAACCTCGACGTGAGAGAGCACTTCGGCGACGCGCCAGCGCTTCTTCTTAGAGACGGGCGAGGCCTCGACGATGAGGACACGGTCGCCAATCTTGGCGACTTCGTCCTGGTCGTCAGCCATGTACTTGCGGACACGACGGATCGTCTTCTTGTAGAGGGGATGGCGGATAGCGGAATGCACGGCCACGACCACTGTCTTCATCATCTTGTCGGAGACGACGGTGCCTTCGCGGACCTTGCGGCCGCCGTAGACGCCCTGGCCGGCCGTCATGCCTTGCCGCCCTTCTGGGTGGCGAGCACGCGCTGCCGTTCGATCGTCTTGAAGCGCGCGATTGCCCTGCGCACCTTCGGGATCTCGCGGTGGTTGGCGAGTTGCAGCGTTTCCTTCTGGAGGTTGAGAGCGAACAGCCGCCTGTAGGAATCCTCCAGCCCTTTCTTGAGCTGCGGGTCCGTCAGCTTGCGGATGTCATCGATCTGCGTTTTGGTCTTGCTCTTCTTTGCCATGCCTAGTGTTCCTCTCGCCTGACGAAACGGGTCGCGATCGGCAGCTTGTGGGCCGCCAATCGCATCGCCTCGCGGGCGACCTCTTCTTTGACGCCGGAGATCTCGTAGATCACGCGGCCGGGCTTGACGACGGCGACCCACGCTTCGACGGGGCCTTTACCGCTGCCCTGCCGGACTTCCAGCGGCTTCTTGGTGATCGGCTTGTCGGGGAAGACGCGAATCCAGAGCTTGCCACCACGGCGCACATAGCGGGTGATGGCGCGGCGGCCGGCCTCGATCTGGCGGGAGGTGAGCCAGTGCGGAGCGAGCGCCTGCAGTCCAAAGTCACCGAATTCGATAGAGCTGCCGGTGTAGGCGAGCCCGCGCATTTTACCGCGCATCATCTTGCGAAACTTGGTCCGTTTAGGCTGAAGCATCTGTCGTCTCTTCTGTAGTGGCTTCTGCAGTTGGCGCTGGCGCTTCTACGGCCGGGGTTTCTGCGACTGGTGTCGGCGCCGGGGCTGGGGCTTCAGCGGCCGGTGCTGGAACTGCTGCTTCGGTGGCGGCTGCGGCTTCGCCCTCGGCGGCGATTTCGGCGTCCTGCTGCTTGCGGCGCTGCACACGGGCGATCTGATGATCGCCCTTGTAGATCCAGACCTTGACGCCGATGCGGCCCATCGTCGTGGCGGCTTCGGAGGTGCCGTAGTCGACATCCGCCTTCAGCGTGTGCAGAGGGACGCGGCCCTGGCGCTCCTGGTCCTTGCGGGACATGTCGGAGCCGCCGAGACGGCCGCTGATCTTGATACGCACGCCCTTGGCGCCGCGCTGCATTGCGCGGAGGGCGGCCTGCTTGATCGCGCGGCGGTGAGCGACACGGCGCTCGATCTGCTCGGCGACGGCTCGGGCGACCAGGGGTGCCTCGACTTCGGGGACGCGGATCTCGTTAATGTTGACG
This sequence comes from Dehalococcoidia bacterium, assembly GCA_041481535.1. GTDB lineage: Bacteria > Chloroflexota > Dehalococcoidia > SM23-28-2 > RBG-16-64-32 > DATKKM01. The sequence continues at coordinate 44,453 of JBGPBZ010000003.1, forward strand.
CGGACCTTGGCGCCGGAGAGCTTCTCCAGCGAGGTGCGGAGCTCGTCCACGCGCTGGCCGCCGCGGCCGATGACGATGCCGGGGCGCGCGGTGTGGACGCTGACTGTGATCTGATTGGCGTTGCGCTCGATCTCAACGCGCGCGATGCCGGCGTCGGGGAGCATCTTCTTGATAGCGGCGCGTATCGCGAGATCGCCGTGCAGCATTTCGGTGTAGTTGCGATCGGCGTACCACTTGGAGTTCCAGTCGTAGATGTAGCCCAGGCGGAAGCCGTGCGGGTGTACTTTCTGTCCCATTATCGGTTGTCCTCTTCGACGACGATCGTCAGGTTGCTCCGCCGGCTGTGCGTGGTGTCGCCGCGGCCGCGGGCGCGTGGGCGCATGCGGCGCAGCTTCTCGCCTTCGGAGGCGTTGGCCAGAGTTACGCGCAGCGTGCGCGGGTCCATGTTGTAATTGTTCTCGGCGTTGGCGGCGGCGGAACGCAGCGTCTTGGCGACGACGCGCGCGTGCGGTGTCGGCATGAAGCGGAGGATGCTCATCGCTTCGTCGACGCGCTTGCCGCGCACGTGCTCCAGGATGATGCGCGCCTTCTTCGGCGGCACCGGCGCGGAGCGAGAGAAGGCTCGAACGGCGACCATTATCCGCCTGCTCTCGGTGCGGCCGGGGCAGCGCCGCCGGCGGCCGGCTTGCCGATTTTCGCGGTCTGCGCTGACTTCGAGGTGTGGCCGCGGAAGGTCCGCGTGGGCGCGAACTCGCCCAGCTTGTGGCCGACCATGTTTTCGGTGATGAAGATCGGCACGTGGCGGCGGCCGTCGTGCACGGCGATCGTCATGCCGACCATCTCGGGCAGGATCGTGGAGCGCCGTGACCACGTCTTGATCACGGTCTTCTGGCCGGACTGCGCAACCTTCATCACTTTTTCGAGAAGGTGCGCATCGGCGAAGGGGCCTTTTTTCGTTGAACGTGACATTAGGTCTGGAACCTCCGCCGCACGATGTACTTGTTGGTGTCTTTGCGCCGGCGCGTGCGCTTGCCGAGCGTTGGCTTGCCCCACGGGCTCTTCGGGCCAGGCAGACCGATCGGGGCCTTGCCCTCGCCACCGCCGTGCGGGTGGTCGACAGGGTTCATGACGGTGCCGCGTACCTTGGGCCGGCGGCCCATCAGGCGCCTGCGGCCGGCGCGGCCCAGCTTGATCTGGCTGTGCTCTGAGTTGCCGACCTGGCCGATCGTGGCCATGCAGTCGGCGTGGACGCGGCGCACCTCACCGGAGGGGAGGCGGATCGTGGCGTAGTCTTCGTCGCGGCCGAGCATCTGGGCGGAGCCGCCGGCGCTGCGCACGATCTGCGCGCCTTTGCCGATGTGCATCTCGATGTTGTGAATGATCGTGCCGGAGGGAATGTTCCGCAGCGGCAGCGCGTTGCCCGGCTTGATCTCGGCGTCGGGGCCGGACATCACCGTCTCGCCGACCTGAACGCCGGCGGGCCAGATGATGTAGCGCTTGGCGCCGTCCGCGTAGTTCACGAGACAGATGCGGGCCGAGCGGTTCGGATCGTACTCGATTGTAGCGATCTTGCCGGGGATGCCAGTCTTGTCGCGCTTGAAGTCGATGTCGCGCAGGCGGCGCTTGGCCCCGCCGCCGCGGTGGCGAACAGAGATCTTGCCCTGGTTGTTGCGGCCGGCCTTACGCGGCCGCGACCTGGTGAGCGACTTTTCCGGCTTCTTCGTGGTCAGCTCTTCGAACGTGTAGCCGGTGGCGCCACGACGTCCAGGCGATGTTGGTTTGAAGATTCGAATTGGCATCTCTACATACCCTCAAACAGCTCTAGCTTGTCGTCCGGCGCGAGAGTGACCACGGCCTTCTTCCAGTCCTGGCCGGCTTTCATGCGATTGCCGCGGACGCGGTGGGACTTGCCCTTCATCACCATTACGTTGACGGCGGTCACCTTTACATCGAAGCCCTTTTCAACGGCTTCGCGAACCTGAGCCTTGTTAGCGTGCTTCTGCACCTCGAAGGCGTACTTGTTTTCGCCGTGGAGACGCGTGGCCTTCTCGGTAATGAGCGGCCGCATGAGGACGGAGTGGGGGTTCAGCGCCTTAGGCATGCCTACTCACCCTCCTCAGTCTTCCTGGCTGTGCGGCGCTTCGGCTTCTCTTCGCCTTCAGTCGCGGGCTTGTCCGCCTTCGGACGTGCGGCGCGCTTGGGCTTGTCGCCTTCGGGCGCGTCGCCCTCAGCCTTAGGCTCGGCCTTCGGGCGACGAGCGGCGGGCTTCGGGGCTTCTTCGGCTGTCTCAGTCGTTGTTTCCGTCGTCGCCTCAGCCTTCGGCGCGCGAGGGGTGCGCTTTGGCTTCGCTTCCGTCTCAACGGTTGCTTCGGCGACCGGGGCTTCGTCGGTTTCCGCCTTCGGGACAAAGCGAGTCTTGCGGCCTGTCGGCGGCTCTTCGGCTTCGGCCCTGGCGGCGGGCGCTTCATCTGCCGGCTCGTCTTCGCGGCGGGCCTGGCTGCGGCGCGACGGTGCTTTCGGCTTCTCTTCGATAACCAGCTTCTGGCGCGGGGCGAGACGGACGCCGTCAGCGGCCTCTTTCTTGCCCCAGAGCTTTTCGGCGACACGCACTGCCTCTTCGGTCATGAGCAGGCCGGCGTGGTTCATCATGTCGACGACGTTGAGGTACGCCGCCGGAATGGTCTTTGTCTTGTCGAGGTTGCGGACGCTGGCGAGCACCATGCGATCCATGTTGCCGGTGACGACGAGCGCGGACCGCTCGAAGCCGACGACGTTGAGGAGGCGCATCATCTCTTTCGTCCTGGGCGCCTCCATGGACAGCTGGTCGATGACGACGAGCTGGCCGTCGGCGAGCTTGCCGGAGAGCGCAGAACGAATGGCGAGGCGGCGCATCTTCTTGGGCATGTCCTTGGCGTAACTGTGCGGCCGCGGCCCGAAGACGATGCCACCGCCGACGCGGTTGGGGGCGCGGATGCTGCCTGCGCGCGCGGCGCCGGTGTACTTCTGCTTGCGGATCTTGCGGGTGCTGCCCTGCACTTCGCCACGTGTCTTGGTGCTGTGGTTGCCGCCGCGCATGTTAGCGCGCTGGGTGACGTAGGCCTGGTGGAGGACGGGCATGTTCGGAGTAATGCCGAAGACTGTCTCGTCCACGTCAAGCTTGCGCAACTCTTTGCCCTGGGCGTCCATCACCGCGAGCTTCATCGCCGGGCCTTGCCTCTCGGGGACTTGCGTATCTTTACGATCTTGCCGTTGCTGCCGGGAACGGAGCCGCGCACCATCAGCACGCCTTTATCGGGATCGGTACGGACGACTTTCAGGCTCTTTACGGTGGCCTGCTCCGTGCCCATATGACCGGCCATCTTCAGGCCCTTCCAGACCTTGCCCGGGCTGGTGCCTGCGCCAACGGAGCCCGGTGCACGCAGACGATCCGACTGACCGTGCGTCTTGGGGCCGCCGCGGAAACCCCAGCGCCTGACGACGCCGGTGAAACCACGGCCGATCGTCGCGCCGGAGACGTCGACGAGGTCGCCGACCTCGAAGATCTCGCAGCCGACTTTGGCACCCCGCTCCCACTTGCCGATGTCGTCCACCTTCATCTCGCCGATGTAGGCAAATTTACCGAGGTTACGGAGGTGGCCCTTCATCGGCTCGTTGACCTTCTTGCGAACGCCATAGCCGACCTGGACGGCGTTGTAGCCGTCGGTATCGGACGTCTTCACCTGGACGACAACGTTCGCGGTCGTCTCGATGACGGTCACAGGGATGGCCTCGCCGTTCTCTTCGAACAGCTGCGTCATCCCGACCTTGCGCCCGTAAATGCCTTCAATCGTCATAGCTTGATCTCGATGTCCACGCCGGACGGAAGCTGGAGGCGCATCAGCGCGTCGACAGTCTTCGGCGATGGCTCAAGAATGTCGACGATCCGCTTGTGGGTGCGGATCTCGAACTGCTCCTGCGAGTCCTTATCGATATGAGGGGAGCGGACGACGCAGAACTTCTGGATTTCGGTAGGGAGAGGTATTGGGCCGGCGACGGCAGCGCCCGTGCGCTCAGCAGCCTCGACGATCATCACCGCACTCTGATCGAGAATGCGATGGTCGAAGGCGCGGAGCCTGATGCGGATTTTCTGGCGTGCCATCTGTCCTACTTATCTCCGTACCGCTCCCCGCGTCCGGCCGCTTACTTGTTCGGCAATGGACGCCGGGACTTCCTGGTAATGATCGAACTCCATCGTGTAGCTGGCGCGGCCCTGTGTGATCGAGCGCAGCACCGTCGCGTAGCCAAACGTCTCCGCGAGCGGAATGTGCGCTGTGATCACGCGGAGGTGTCCGCGGTGGTCGACATCGTGCACCTGACCCCGGCGTGAGCTGATGTCGCTCAGAACATCGCCGAAGAACTCGTCGGGGCTGGCGGCCTCGACCTTCATGATTGGCTCAAGAAGAACGGGCTTGGCCCGCTTCATCGCTTCCTGGATACCCAGGGAGCCGGCCATCTTGAACGCCAACTCGGAAGAGTCTACAGGGTGATACGACCCGTCGACAAGGGTCACCTTCACGTCGACGGTCGGATAGTTGGCGAGAACGCCGGTTTCGAGCGCCTCACGGGCGCCCGCTTCCGTCGGGTTGATGTACTCCTTGGGGATGGAGCCGCCGATGATCTTGTTCTCGAAGAGGATGCCGGTGCCGCGCGGCAGAGGCTCCACGGTCAGCTTGACGACGCCGAACTGCCCGCGGCCGCCGGTCTGCTTGACGAAGCGGCCTTCGGCGGTGGAGGACTGCTGGATCGTCTCCTTGTAGGCGACCTCCGGGCGGCCGACTTCTGCCTGCACGTTGAATTCGCGCAGCATGCGGTCGACGATGATCTCGAGGTGAAGCTCGCCCATGCCGGAGATGATGGTCTGGCCGGTCTCCTGGTCGTAGCGGGCCTTGAACGTGGGGTCTTCTTCGATCAGGCGGGTCAGGGCGTCGCCCATGCGCTCCTGGTCGTCCTTCGTCTTCGGCTCGATGGCGACGGCGATGACTGGCTCCGGGAACTTGATCGCCTCGAGGACGACGGGCTTGTCGATGTCGCAAAGCGTGTCACCGGTGAAGGTGTTCTTGAGGGCGACGGTGGCCGCGATCTGGCCGGCTTCGATCTCTGAAACTTCCTCGCGCTTGTCGGCGTGCATGCGGAGGATGCGCCCGATGCGCTCTTTCTGGCCGCGCGTGCTGTTCAGCGCTTGCGAGCCTTGCTTGATCACGCCGGAGTACACGCGGAAGTAAACGAGGCGCCCGACGTAAGGGTCGGCGACGATCTTGAAGGCAAGTGCCGAGAACGGCTCGTCAACAGACGGCGCGCGCTCGATCTCTTCACCGGTCTTGGGGTCGATCCCCTTGACGGGCGGCACTTCCACCGGAGAAGGCAGGTAGTCGATGACGCCGTCCAGCAGCGGCTGGATGCCCTTGTTCTTGAGTGCGGTGCCGCAGAAGACGGGGTTCACGAGGCCGGCGATAGTCGCGCGGCGGATCGCCTTCTTGAGTTCGATGGCTGTGACTTCGTGCTGTTCAACGAAGCTGATTAGCATCTGGTCGTCGACTTCGGCGATCGATTCGATCAGGTCTTCGCGCCGCTTCTTCGCCTCTTCCATGAACTCGGCCGGAATCTCGCCGGTGAGGTGCTCGACTTCGCCGTCCGGAAAGGTGTAGGCGCGCATCTCGACGAGGTCGATCGCGCCTTTGTGCAGGTCTTCCTGGCCCATCGGCATCTGCACAGGGAGCGGACGCGCGGCGAGGCGTTCGCGGATGGATTCGACGGCGCGCCAGAAGTCTGCGCCGACGCGGTCCATCTTGTTAATGAAGCAGATGCGCGGGATGTGGTAGCGATCAGCCTGGCGCCAGACAGTCTCGGACTGGCTCTGGACGCCGGCGACGGCGTCAAACACAACAACGCCTCCGTCTAGAACACGGAGGCTTCGCTCGACTTCGACGGTGAAGTCCACATGGCCGGGTGTGTCTACGATGTTGACCTGGTGGTCGGCCCACGTGGTCGTCGTGGCGGCGGCGGTGATCGTGATGCCGCGCTCTCGCTCCTGGTCCATCCAGTCCATGACAGTAGTCCCGGCGTCAACGTTACCGATCTTGTGAGTCATCCCCGTGTAAAAGAGGATGCGCTCAGTGACCGTGGTTTTCCCGGCATCGATGTGGGCGATGATCCCGATATTTCGTACTCGTTCAGAAGGCATAGTGTTACTCGTTGTCGCCTTGTCTTCCGCCGTAGGCGGATGCTTAGTCGCGCGTCATTGGCCGGAGTCCCCTACCACCTGTAGTGAACAAAGGCCTTGTTGGCCTCGGCCATGCGGTGTGTGTCTTCGCGCTTTTTGATAGCGGTACCTTGCTCGCGGTAAGCGTCGATGATCTCAGTTGCGAGGCGCTCTGCCATCGGGCGGCCGCTGCGTCCGCGCGCCGCGCCGAGGATCCAGCGCATGGCGAGCGATGTCTGGCGTGCGGGGCGCACTTCCAGCGGAATCTGGTACGTAGCGCCGCCGACTCGGCGGGGCCGCACTTCGAGCACGGGCATTGCGTTACGCATCGCCTGCTCGAAGACCTGTCGGGGCTCTTCCTTGGTGCGCTGGCCGATGAGGTCCATCGCTTCGTAGACGATGCGCTCGGCGGTGCTCTTCTTGCCGGCGTACATCACCTTGTTGATCATCGTCTGCACGAGGATGCTGTTGAACTTGGCGTCCGGCGTCGGACGATGGCGAGCGACCTTTCCGCGTCGAGGCATTTCGCTACGCCTTCTTCGATCCGTACTTGGACCGCTGCTGCTTGCGGCCGACGACGCCGCCGGCGTCGAGCGCGCCACGGACGATGTGGTATCGCACGCCAGAGAGGTCTTTCACGCGGCCGCCGCGGATGAGGACGACGGAGTGCTCCTGGAGGGTGTGGCCCTCGCCGGGGATGTAAGCGGTGACTTCCATGCCGTTGGTCAGCCGCACGCGCGCCACTTTCCGCAGGGCTGAGTTGGGCTTACGGGGGGTGACCGTGCGCACGTTGGTGCAGACGCCGCGCTTCTGGGGCGAGCCGTCGCCGCGGATCATCTTGTTTTTGAGCGCGTTGTAGTGGAAGCGCAAGGCCGGGGCCTTGGTCTTCGTCTTCAGAGGCTTTCGCCCCTTGCGCACCAGCTGGTTAATTGTCGGCATGTTCTTCCTTATTTGTACCCAGGTCCTTTTGCCCAAAGAAAAAGCCGGAGACTGCTCCTATGACCTTGCCCGCATCCGCCTGAGGCGGACCGGACCGGTTTCTCGGTCAAGTCTTCCGACCAGTGATCGAGCGTGTGCCGCCCGCGAAACGCAGGACGCCAAAGGGAAATGTTAGGCGAAGTAGATACGGAATGTCAAATGATAAGGGCGGCGATGAGGCAAGACGAAAGTGCTGCTCAGAACGGTCGCCGCCACCGCAAGCCCGGGAAGCGCGCGTAGTCGCCGTCCGTGGTGATCCATTCGCTGCCTGTCTCAACCGCAAGAGCAGCCAGGTAAGCGTCCGGAACGAGATTCCCTACAACGTTCGCCGACTCACACAGTCCGAGGAAGATTTCCCAATGGCGCACCCCAGGCGACACGATGACACAGTTCGGCTGGCCGCGAAGCCCTTCTACAAAGGCGAGCGCATCGGCGAGTGGGGCGGGAGGATTGAATATTGCCGGATGTGTCACTATTCGCAGGAAGCCGCTGAGTACAAGCTCAGCAACAGCGAACGCTTGCGGGCTATCGAGTACCCCTCGAAGCCACTCTCTGAATCGCGCATGATTGGGAGAGTCTTCTCGATATGCGTAGACGAGAACGTTTACGTCAGTTAGCAGCATCTGTTCGATCCATCAGATCGAGCAAGGATGCAGAATCGTTCAGGTCTACGCCCGGCTGGAGCCCATTCCCTTTGAAAGTCGGAAGTTCGATTCGCTTCCCGCGGACGATCTTCTTGCGTCGAGACAGGGCCTCCCTGAGCGAGTCCTCGACTACCTCTGTAAGTGACTTGCCGGTCGCAGCTGCGACCCCTTTCGCCTCCCTCAGAAGCTCATCATCAAGGTTAATGGTCGTTCTCATGCATCAAAGCATACAACGCTAGCATCAAGATGTCATCCGGCCAGTTTATCGAGTGTGACGCCCGCGGAATGGGGACGCCAGAAGAAAGTGTCAGGCGAAGTAGATACGGAATGTCAAATGAAAACGGCGCGCCCCGACCGCTGTGCAAACGCCTATTGCTGTGAGAAGGCTGGGATGCCAGCCGGGTTCGGACTTCCTGAGTTGCAGCCCGTGTTGTATGGCCCGGTGCCGCCGTACGGCCCGACCCCACCGAACTTCGCTAAATCCTGCCCGTTGATGTTGCCGTCAGTGTTGAAATCGAAGCGTACGCCAGGCCGAACAATAATGGGCGACAAAAAGGGCGAGAATGGACCCTGCACGGTAAATGTGCCGCCAACGCCCAGCGGGTAGTTCGCGTACAGTCCAAAGTCCTGACCATTGATCGAGAAGTTGTCGTTCAGGTCGAACATCCAGTTGTCCATCGGCTCGTTGTTGTTCCCAACGGTCTGTGAACAAGCCTGGACGGGGTCGGTGCCAACGTACGTCTCCAGGGCATCGGACTGTTTGTCACCGTCCGTGTCCATCTGAAGGGCGGGGTGCGTAGCGCCGGACCACTGGTTGTGGCGCGTCGCGCAGCTCACGGGAACTGTGCTAAGGCACGCGTCAGCTCCACCGTCAGCGCCGGAATCCTGCGCTTTGCAGTAGCCGTCATAGTCGACGTCTTGATCAATGGGTAAGCCGGCCTCTATGCATTTCGCCACAACGTTAGTGACCGTCATGTAGCGACCGTTGCCCACTGTATTGGACATCGTGATCGAAAGGTTAGGTGTGGCACAGGGCGTCGGGTTGATGCCGCCGTTGGGGGCGACAGAACAGTTCTGGCTGACGGCGACCGCCCCACCCCAACACGGGTCACCTATCTGGTCGGTACGAGGTCCCTTGTCTGCTGCATCACCCGTAGTCAGCTCTGCCTCTTCCTGGGTCGGGTTGGCTACCAGCGCACAGTTGTCCTGCCGATTGTCGAAGCCGTCGCCATCGAAGTCGTTCGGGCCGCTAGTGTCATCCGGGTCGCAGATCGAGTCGATGCCGTCGTTGTCGGCGTCGCCGCTCAGGGCGACGCGCGGGTTACCGGCGTTGACGTTGAGCGGGCACGTGTCGAGGGCGTTCTCGTAGCTGTCCTGGTCGGTGTCGCGGAGAGAGGCGTTGTACTGCAAGAAGAACGCCGTTCCCGCTGACGCGCCGTTTGTCGCGCGGGTCTCACTACCCGGGGAAGTTGTTCCGAGAAGCATCGCTGTGACGTTCAGCGGCGTGCAGAAGTTCGTGATCGTGCTCGGGGAAGCCTGCACGGCCGTCGGGTCGTTCAACACGGACACGCTGGGAGCTCCCATCGCCGAGGTGATCAAGGAGAGCGGTGGGTGACCGAGAGTCGAGAGCGCATCTGACCCCGTCTGATCGAACAGAACGAAGTACAGCGGGACCCACTCGGTTCCTGCCACTTTCGAAAGACCGCCGTAAACAGCGAACGGATTGAGTGAGTCAGCGCCGCCGTCGGCCGGAACCGTGTCCCTGTCGAAAGCCCGCACGAGATGGTGCGGGTAGCCGACGATCGGGTTGTTGGTTCCGTCAGCGACCAGGGAGCCAAAGCCTACGGTTGAAATAGGGTCGCCGCCGCCGGCCAGGATCGGGCCTGCGCCCGGAGCGCCCCAGCGGCCGAAGCGGACGCTGGTGCCTTCAGGCTGCGGCCAGCTGATGTTCGTCGATGTGTCGACGCGGCCACCGACCATGTTCGGCAGCGCCACGTTGAAGAACAGGAAGTCAACTTGGAAAAGGACGTTGCACGGCTGGTTCAGTGTGCCCAGGCGCGTCTCAGAGTGGAGACCGCCGACCTCCTGGCCAATCGATACTGCGGACGTGGTCAGGGCAACCGTACCAACACCTGCGTCACCGTTGGGGAACATCGTGACCACGTTGGAGAAGTTGAGGTCGCCGCTGGCCATATCCAGCGTCGTTGTGATGTCCGGGTGCGCACCGACGATATTCCCCGCGCCTTCGACGCAG
>JBGPBZ010000004.1:0-47776 GCA_041481535.1 Dehalococcoidia bacterium
ACGGGCGCGATCACGGGCGTCGCGAGCACCAACCTGTTCACCTCGGCCAACAACCACCTGCTGGCGGAGGGGGCCCGGATCAGGTTCTCCTCGGTCACTGGTGGGGCCGGCCTCCTGACGGATCGCACGTACTACGTCATCTCGGACAGCCTCGCCGCCAAGACGTTCAAGGTCAGCGCGACCGAGGGCGGGGCCGCGTTCGATTTCACGACGGCCGTGACGGCGGCCGTCATCACCACGGTCACCACGCGCGGTCCGGGCAAGGTCGTGGGCGTGCTGGAGAACGCGAAGAGTGTCGGCGCATCGCTGGTCTACAACAGCCCGGGCGAGGCCCACTTCACGCTGCCGGTGGACCACCCCTTCATCAGCATCGTGGAGCCGAAGCAGGTCCACTACGGCATCGACTTCTATACGGGCGATGGCTGGCGCGAGACCTTCGCCGGGCTCGTCGATGACGCGGACGCGACGGAGACCTCCGTCGTCTTCCCCTGCGTCGATTATCTCGGCCTCTACGATCGCGTACTGGATGAGCGCTACGACCCGAATGCGCCCGACAAGGACTACACGAAGGGCGGCTCGAAGTACACGGGCATTACGATCCACAATATCGCGATCGACCAACTGACCTACGCGAAGAACCTCGCCAACTCGCCAGTCGGCTTCATCACTATCGGCGCCATTGCGACGATGAACGAGGCCGAGTCCACATACTCCACGATGCAGCCGGTCCTGTCATTCCTCGGCGGCCTGATCGACAGCCACAAGCAGGGCACGGGCAAGAAGACGCGCATGCAGGTGCGGCGAACGACCGCCGGAGGGTATGAGGTCACCATCGTGGACGATCCGGGGCAGGTCCGCGACAACTTGCGGCTGGCCTACGGCGAACTCGTGCAGGGCTACCGGGTCATCATCTTCGGGACCAATTGGGCCTCGCGCATGAACACGATTGGCCGGACCCGTGAAGGCGTCCGCGTCCTCTACAAGAGCGCGTCGGCGCCCGGCATCGACCAGCGGGTCTGGGGCCGCTTCGCGCGAGCCATCATCCTCGACAACGTGGCGGACGAGAAGGACGCGCAGCGGCGCGCGCTGCAGGCCGCGATCCATGCCGGTAAGCTCGGCGCGGGCATGGCGCTGGCGATCCGTACTGGCGTGCTGAAGCCCCTCGACGGCTACGACATCTGTGACGTGTTCCCCATCAAGATCAAGCACGGTGCCGTGGACACGGACAAGTACGGCTCGGGCTACTGGGTCTGCTACGGCGTCGCGTGGGAGGCGGGTGATGATGCGAGCCAGACCGTGACCCTGACTCTCTCGCCGCGCGAGGACACGAGCGCGCCGGACAACGACCTGATCGGGCCGGGCCTGATCCACCCGCAGCAGGAGTGGCAGGTCGGCTGGGAGCCGCCCGGCGGGCAGTCGCACATGCTCCTCTCTCTGGACACCGATCACATTATGGACGATGCTCTGCTGATGGACTCGCTTGTTGACACGGCCCGGCAGGTCTATCTCGACATCACGACCGGCATGGTATACGAGGCGGTGGGGGACGGGACGTGGCGCTTGGTGACCGGCCTGCCCACCGTCCTGCGGCCGCTTGATGTAGCCGTCGTGAGTCGGACTACACTGAATGCGGACGGGGGTTCCGTGTCCAATATCACGGTGACGGTATGAGCCAAGTCCGCCGCCGCAGGGTCGCCATCACGACCGAGGAGTCGTCCCCGGGAGTCCCGTTCTGGGGCCCGAACCAGACGATCACGGAACTGAAGGACACCGAGTCGGAGGTCGCCTTCGAGAACCTGCTTGCCGGCCGTCGCTACTACGTGCGCGTCTGGTACGAGGACGCATTCGGGAACGCCTCCCCGGATCAGGTCTCGACTATCTATACGCCGCCCGACTCGGTCGCGCCCTCTACGCCGCAGAACCTGACCCTGACCCCGGGCCAGTTCGGCCTGCGAGCGGAGTGGCACCCCGTGCCCGAGGCCGACCTCTCCCAGTACGAGGTCGCCTACGCGAATGATGACGGAAGCGGGACGGGACCGGGCACGACGACACAGTTCATCGTCATCAAGACCAAGACCACCCATATCTGGATCGATCAGGATGTCGGGCAGCAGACGTGGGTCAAGGTCCGCGCCGTGGACTTCTCCGGCAACGCGAGCGCGTACAGCGGCCTCGTGAGCGTCACGCCCTTCCGGGTTGACGACCTGACCTTCGGCGGGCCGGGCGTCTTCGACAGCGGATCGCCAATGAGCGTTTACGTCAAGGTTCCCGACAACGTCTCCAGCATCGCCAGCGTCAAGGTCACGATGGCCTTCCGGCAATTCGCCGCCCCGGCTACGGCGGCGTCATCTGGCGGCGGCTCTACGTCGGGATCATCTTCGGCGGGTAGCTCCGGTTCATCGAGCGCATCGAGCGCCGGAACCTCTAACGGATTTCTAGTCGTCACGAACTCCAGCCATAACCATGGCGGCACGGTGCCTAGCGACATTGCAGGCAACACCACGCTCGGCTACGACATGATCGACCACGTGCACAGCATCGCGCATACGCATGGCATCCCGCACACGCACTCGACTCCCGATCACGCGCACGGACTTGATTACGGTACATTCGAGGAAAGCTACCCGGCGAGCCATAGCTGCTCCCTGAAGACGTTCAAGCGCATCGGCGGGACGTGGACTCTCCAGAACACCATCTCGGGCATCACCGCCGATCTGGACGACGAGGACCTGACCTCGGTCATCACGGGCCCGGGCGACTGGCGCCTAGAGGTCCAGAGCGCGGGCGGACAGCCTAACGGCGGGCGGCTCGGGGTAGACCTCTTCGGCTCGATCATCGCCGTTGTCGGTGGCGCTGGCGTTATTGATGGGACCTTCCTGTTTGGGGAAACGCATCTCAACGGCTCGCTGTGGATCGGCGGCGTCGAGGTCTTTGACGGTGCCGGCGCCCTGCTCGTCACGTCACTGCCGGGAGGCGCAGCGGGAGGCGACCTGTCGGGCTCCTATCCGAACCCGTCCGTCGTCAATGACTCACACAACCACACATCCTCCACGGTGACGCCGGCCGGGATCGGCGCGCAAGCATCCGACGCGGAACTGTCCGCTATCGCGGGACTGGTGTCCGCGGCGGACAAGCTGCCCTACTTCACTGGCTCGGGCACGGCCGCCCTCGCCGATCTGACGTCGGTCGCTCGCACAGTGCTGGATGACACGACTGTCGCCGCCATGCGGACCACGCTGGGAGTTGATCCCGGTGCCAGCACTCAGGCAGACATCACTGTTGATGCCGCAGGCGCCATCGGAACTGGCAGCACCTATTCTCGTGACGGTCACGGCCACAAGGTCACATCCAGCGCCGGGCCGGGCGCCGACGTTACGATTGATGCGGCTGGCGCTGCTGGCTCTACTGGCACGGTGGCGCGCGCCGGACACGGCCACAAGGTAAGCACCAGCGCGAGCAACCCGGTCGCACTGGGCACGGCGGCGCCCGGCACATCGGGCAACAGCCCGTCACGCGATAACCACGTCCACCCGACGACCGGCCTCGCCCTTGACCCGCACGGCGCCGCCCAGCACACGGACGTCACCCGCTCCCTCTTCCTCGGCGCCACGCAGGCCGGGCTGGACGCCGGCACGGCAGGCACTCCGGCCGGTGTCGCCAGTCCGAACTTCTCCCCCATCGTCAAGCTGGCAGACGCGGCCACGCAGGGCTGCTACTGGACCTTCGCGGTGCCCTCCGATTGGGCCTCGGGGGTCCTGACGGCCCAGCCGATCTGGGAGCCGGAGGCGACCGACGCCGTTGCCCACACCGTCCGCTGGTCGATGTCCGTGCGCGCCATCCCGGCCGGGAACACGATCATCAACGCCGGAACCGTCACTGCGTTCACTGGAGCGTCCGCCGCGCGGACGGTAAACGTCATCGTATACGACACGGCGACCTCGACCGGGGTCACGCCGGGCGCGGTCGGGGACCTGATCCGCTTCGAGATGCAGCGGATCGGCGCGGACGGGGCCGATAGCTACGTCGGCGTAGTCGGTCTCCTCGGCGTCCTCATCACCTATACAGCCAGCCAATAAGGGGGTAAAGTACCAGTCATGACGACCAACTACCACACCCCCCATTCGGTCGGAGCGCCGGTTATGGCGGTGGAGTTCAATGCCCCCTTGGGCACCTTGGACAGCGCCATCACGACTCTCAACACGCGGGCCATCAGTGCGGTAGGGGCCTTGGACCCGTCGGCCACGGACACCCACTTCAATTGTCTCGCCTACGACGGCAGCACCGTCCTGAGTGGCAGCTATGCGCGCGGCCATATCTGGCGCTCGCAGGACAAGGGCCTGACGTGGTCGGACATGGGCCTGCTCGGCACGAGCGTGGACGACGTCTACTCCGTGGCCGCCATCGGGCCCGGCTCCTTCCTCGCCGGCTGCTCGATGACCGGGGCCGCCGCCGCCCTGTGGCGCAGTGACGACTCGGGCGCCACGTGGGTCAAGATTTGGACCGCCCCGTCAGTCAACGACGCCACTGAGGGCCTGATGATTGGCCGTGGCTCCTCGGGCGTTATCCTGATCGGGTCGGGCAATCAGGGCGGTACGCCGAGCGGGGCCAAAATCTGGTTATCTACAGACGGCGGAAACAGCTTTTCGCAGGTCCTCTCGGTCTCCACCAAGATCACCATTCGGCAGATCGTGCAGGCCACGACCGCGTGGGTCGCCTCCGTCCGCGGCGCCTCGCCCAACGAGGTCATCATGTACCGCTCCACTGACGGTGGAGCCTCGTGGTCCCCCATGCAGACCTTCTCGGCCAACGAGGTCTGGACCGCACTCGCGCTCCCCGGCGGCATCGTTCTGCTCGGCATGAACGACGGCACGGTTTGGCGCTCATCCAACAGCGGGTCGAGCTACACGCAGGCGGCCGACCTCAGTATTGGCAGCAGCGCGGTTATGGGCCTGACGCGGGTCGGGAAGACCGTACTGGCGGTCGTCAACCAAGCCACAGGTCCAGCCGAAACGGTCTACAGGTCTGAGGACGAGGGCCTGACTTGGACAATTGTCGGAGGTATGAACGCCGCGTACCACTACCACAATCCGATTGCGGTTGACGCCAAGACGCTCATCTTCGCGGGCTCCAACAACACGGCCGCGACTGCCGGTCGGTTCTACCGGGTGGAATACACATGAGCGGCGCGCCTGACAAGACGGAGATGCTGTATGGCGCTGACGTCACGCACTCCGGTACTCAGACACTTACGACGGCGGTTGAGGCCGCTGTGCTCTGGGACACGAATACACGCGATGCACTCGGCTTTCACTCGACCGGATCGAATACGGATCGTTTCACCTGCCCTGCAGGCGCAGGCGGCACGTACCTCGTCGAGTTCTACCTGAACTACGCAGGTAACGCCACCGGGCGTCGCGCCACGACCGCCTACCTGAATGGCTCAACAGCCAAAGCAGGTGATGTACGTGCGTCCGTTGTGGCGAACACGATCAGCGTAACGCTCACGCTCATCATTCGTCTGGTGGCAACGGACTACGTCAACGTCAAGGCGTTTCAGGACAGCGGCGGGAACCTGACCCTGACCCCAGTAGCGGCGGTCATTCGACGCATCGGACCGTGACCGCCAGTCTCGGCGTCTTCAATCAGGTCCACTGGGTCGGCGTCGGCGATGTCGATGAGTGCTGGATCATCGCCACGTTCTGGGCCCTCGTTGCCAGCGGCGGCGTCGAGCGCGAGAAACTGCCCAGTATCGAGGCCTTCCGCAAGGCGGCCGGCCGGCCCGACAGGCCCGGCCCCACGGGCGGCAACAACTACCTCATCCTGAAGGCCCTGAAGAGGCTGGAGCCCGGGATCGACGCGCGCCTGTACGTTGGCGGCGCGAGCGGCTTCACCAATATGCTGAAGAGGGGCTACATCGCCTCGCTCTCCGTCAACTCGAAGTACCTGCCGCCGAACCTCCAGTACGGCTTCAAGGGCGCGCACCAGATCAGCGTGTACTTCCAAGGCGGCAAGTACTACGTCATGAACCCGTTGGCGAAGGAGGGCTCGCCACTGCAGTCGATCACTCTGGCCGACCTGCAGCGTGCTGCCGGCAGCCTGTTCGGGCATAACCAGCCGATCAAGAACATGCCGGGCGAGGATCGCTTCGTCGGCGACTGGCTCTTCCACGCGGTCTTCATCAAGGCCAAGCCGGGCACCCAGCCGCCCAAGTTCCTGCCGCTTGGTGGGGTGGCCTCAGCCCGGCCCCGTGACCTGAACGCGCCCATCATCGTCCGCGACTATATCGACCCCTACGCGGCCCGCCGGCTGTACGACGCCCGACACAAGGACGACAACCTCCTCCCGGAATGAGGCCCTGATCGCCGGCATCCGCAAGTCGAGGGCGTTGACATCATGCCCGCCCGGGCGGTAGAATAGATGGCATGAGCAACGGTACCGAGGAGGAAGCCGTGTCGTCCAATCAGCATCGCAGCGAGACGGGACAGTTCATGTCGCGGGAGGAGTACAACGCCCTTTCGGACTGCGAGCGGCGTGTTCTGACCGAGCGTGACCGTCGCTACACTGAGGTGGCGCAGGAGCGCGAAAAGGCCCTCCAGATCAAGCAGACTGCCGACGAGAAGGCCCTCGTACTCGTTGCTGAAAACCAAGCCTACAAGGACGAGAAGGCCAACAATCTCCGTGAACAGATCGGCGGCGAGCGAGGTCTGTATCCCACCAAGGAGGACCTTAGTTCTTCTACACGCGAGATCATGGCGGCGGTCCAGCCGACCATCGATTGGGTCACGCGCCAGCAGGGTAGGACGGGCACCATTAGCCTGACCTCGATCGTTGCTGGGGCAACAATCTTCGGCATCGTCTTTGGCGTCGTGGTCGGGATTATCGGGCTGGTGTTGAAGGTACCGGCATGATCCCCGCAGCCCACATCCACATCAGCGAGCGCGAGCCCGATGGCACGTGGGAGGACTGCACGTGGTGCTCCATCCTCGAATGGTTCCGCCTCGTCGTTGATCCCCGCAAGCCGGCCACACTGGCCGAGGCCGAGGCCATTCGTAAGGCCAGCGGCGAGCCGACGACCGGCGGCAGCAACTACGAGAACGCGGCCGTGGGTATCAAGAGGCGCTATGGCTACACTCTGCCGGCCCGTCTGACCAGCTTCGCCGCCCTGCAGAAGGCCCTGACCCCCGGCAAGGTAGCGGCCATCGCGGGCTCGATGCGCGCGTTCCCGCCGGGCCACCGCCTGTCGAAGTGGGACCCCGGCTTCGATGGGGGCCACGCCGTCCTGCTCATGAACATCGCGGGCGTCCTGTACTGGTGCGATCCCGAGGCGCCTACCAAGGCGGCCGTGCCCGTTATCGTGACGTGGACAGAAGTTCGCCAGTTCGTTACAGCATTCTCGGGCAAGCATGTCGTCGGGACCATCAAGGTTCCGCCAGCGCCGAAGCCCGTGGAGGAGATCATGACACCCTATGCAGCCGTTACCGACACCAGCCCGAAGCTCATCGACGTCCTGCCCGGAGCGGTCCTCGTGGACCTCGACGGCGTCAAGGTCCTGAAGACCCTGACAGGGACGTACAAGGATCAGGTCAGCCCGTTCGCGGTCGCCGGCCTTCGCGCGTGGTTCGCCACGCTGGGCGGGATCAAGCGCCCCGTGCTGGTGAAGACGGCGGCTAACATCCGTGGTATCGTTGATGCTACGCCGTACTCACAGGCCAAGCTGGACTCCGAGAAGGCACTCGCCTCAACGGTCGCGACCGATGCCGAGAAGTCGCGTCTCCGTAAGCTCCTCGGCCTGTAAAGGAGAACTACATGATCTCAGACACCTCACTCATCGGACGCGTCATCGGCAAGGCTCAGGACCTCCTGAAGGGTGAGCCCCTGCGCGCCATCACGTATGGTGGTGCGGTCGTCATCTACCTCGTCGCCCGAGCCGTTGGGGCCATCCCGGACGTCTCGATCGATCAGGCCATCATCCAGTCGGGCGCTGCCGCAGTTGCCCTCGTCGGCCTCATCGAGACGGCCCGCAAGTTCGTCTACTCGAAGCCGACCGTCGAGCGGATCGCTGAGGCCTCTGCCGCGACTGGTGTCGCGACCGTCCCGGCGCCGCCGGCCAGCGATGCTCCCGCCGTGACCGACGTTGCCGACTCGGCAGACGCCTCTAGCGACGACACGGTCTAACCGTGCGCTGGGCTGAATACCCGGAACTCGATGCCCTGATCCGTCAGGGTGTCGAGTCCGACCGGTCTTGGGCCGACATCGCCGCCGACATCTCGAACACGGTTGGCGCATGCTCGGCCGAGCAGGCCCGAGGTCGCTGGAAGCGGCTCCGCCAACTGCCCTCGAATGCGCCCGCCGCTGGTGACCCCGTGGTCGATCGCCTGTCCGAGGCCGACAAGGCCATCGAGCGCCGGCAGGTCACCCAGCTTCGCCATGAGGTCGCCGACCTGTCGAAGGAGGCCGAGGAGCTTCGCCGCATGGTCGGCTTCTACGACTCGGCCCGCCTTACGCCGCTGGCCCACGAGACGTGGATCATTAGGCCGGGGAGCACCGGCCACGTCGGGCTGGTCGTCGCCCAGATGGCGGACTGGCACCTCGATGAGGTCGTCAAGCCCGAGGAGGTCTTCTTCCTCAACGCCTACAATCGCAAGATCGCCGAAACCCGGATGCATCGCTGGGTCGAGAAGGTCGCCACCCTGCCCCGCGACTACATGCGCGGCTTCAAGATCGAGGGACTGGTCATCCCGGCCACCGGGGACCTGTTCACGGGCGACATCCACGCCGAACTGAAGGAGTCGAACGAGGACAAGCTCCTCGGCTCCCTGCTCTATTGGATGGACCCGGTCATCAGCGCGCTCGAAGCGCTCGGCCGCGAGTATAAGGGCAACGTCGAGGTCGATGCCGTCGTGGGCAACCATGGCCGCACCACCTTCAAGCCGGTGTTCAAGGGCCGGGCTCGCTCGAACGTCGAGTGGCTGTTCTGGTCCGTCGTGCGGGATCGACTCGCCGACCGGAAGTCGTCCGTGCGTGTAAACGTTAGCGACTCGATGGACCTCAACGTCCCGATCTACGACCGGAACCATCTCATCACCCACGGCGACCAGTTCCATGGCGGAACGGGTATCGCGGGAGCCTACAGCCCGCTCTCGCTGGGGCAGCACCGCAAGGGCGTGCGCCAGCAGGCGGCCGGTCAGGACATGAAGCTGATGGTCATGGGCCACTTCCATCAGTTCCTCGACCTCCCGGGCACAATCATGGGCGGCTCGATGAAGGGGTACGACGAGTACGCCTTCGGACTAAACCTGCGTCCCGAGGAGGCCAAGCAGGCCCTGTGGATCACGACACCGGAGCGCCTGAAGATCATGACCATGCCGGTCGAGCTTCAGGACCGGGAGCGTGAAGGTTGGTAGACCATGCCGCCCTACGGTCTCAACCCGTTCTGGATGCAGCCCTGCCCGTCACGTACGCTAGGGCTGAAGCATCACCACGAGTCGAACTGCACTGATGGACACGTCTCCGGCCAGTGCTGTGAGTGCGGGCAACGCTCGGGTCCTGTTGGATCACCCGTCGCCCCGGAGCCGGTGGACGTGGCTGCTCGCATCAAGGCGCTGGGCCTTGATCCCGACGACCGACCTGTCGAGACGCTTCGTGACTACGAGACGGGCCAGCGGGCGCGGATCGCGGTTGACAACTTCCCGCCGAAGGTCCGGGCCCGCTTGAAGTTCCTGCTCTGGCGCCACCTGAAGGATAACCTGTCATGACACCCGAACAGATGCTCGATCTCCTGCATGCGGCCCTGCTCGTAACCATGGGCGGCGTCATCTATCTCTGGTGGTGGGCCCGCACGTGCCGCTGCGAGAAGTGCGCGTTCCATGTGAACGAGCAACGCGTGGCCCGGCTGACACGAGAACAGGAGGTTCGGGATTGGGCCGAGAGTCAGAAGCACCTTCACCACGAGGTCGCTCACAAAGGCTGGGGCTACGATAAGGGCGATCCTGACATCACGGACTGCGCCGACAAGGCTTGTCCCCGGAACCGCAAGGTCATCTAAGAGGCTTGCCTTCACTGGCCCGCCAGAGTACACTGGATATCCCCCGGGACCCAAGGTCTGCTGAAGTAACGTCAGGCGTCCGCGCGGCTGCCGGCGTACCGGTGTAGGCTGGCCGATGGGACCGGGGGACCTTCACAGCATCGGCATCAGGGCCGGCATCCGAGCGAGCAACGGTGCTGTGAAGGTCATCCACGATCCCGTAGCCGTGCCCCCACGACGAGCCGTACAGCTTGCCCTCGGTCTCGATCTTGACCCCCAGAAGCTCGGCCTCCATCGCGGCGCCCATCGACGCCATTACCTCGGCAGCGTCCGCCACAGGGGCTTGGAACAGCACCTCGTCGTGTACGGGCAACAGCATGTTCTCGCCGAAGCCGGCATCCTCTAGCTCGATCAGGGCCTGTGCGAGGATGTCGCGCGCCGTGGACTGCACGACGTAGTTCGTCGCCGCATAGAGACGCCCGTCATCGACAGGGAGCGGCCGGCCGATCGGGGAGGTGACGACGTAGTCCTCCTCGGCGATCCGCTGCAGGCGGTACGAGTATCGCTTGATCGCGGGATAGGTGCGATCGTACATCTCGATGGCGTGCTTCACGGCCTCCGCCGAGGCCCCGGTCTGCCGCTGCAGGACTGCCGCCCCGCCGCCATAGACCCGGCCGAACCCCGTGATCTTCGCGAGCTTGCGCTGGCCCTTCGTGAACCCCGCGCCATACATCAGCGTGGCCGCGTTGTCGTGCAGGTCCACGCCGGCCGCGATGGCCCTCTTCATGGTCGGCTCGTTCGCCAGTGCGGCGAGGACCCGCATCTCGATGTTCTTGTAGTCGATCCCGCCCATGACCATGCCCGGGTCGGCGATGAAGGAGCGGCGGATCAGCCCGTCGTTCGCGGGAAGCTGCTGCAGCGGCGGCCGGCTGATAGACATGCGGGCCGTGCGCGCCTGCAGGGCTCGGATGTCGCAGTGGATGCGGTTCTGCAGGTCGCGCTCACGGAGGCAGGCCTGTGCGTAGCTCGTGGACCACTTGCTCGCCCGCTTGGCGTGGAAGACCGCCGTCGCCAGTTCATTCGGCACGCGGGACTCTATCGGTTCGAGGTCGCGGTCAAGGTCGGCGAGGCGCAGCAGAATGTCGGCATCGACCTTCAGCTTGCCCGTTGGCGTCTCCTGCGTCAGGTCCTCACCCATCGCGAGCAGGGCCTTGCTGACCTGTGCGGTCGAGTTGACCTTGGCGACCCCGTGCGTAGCCGCGACGGCGTCCCAGCGCCGCTTCTCCTCGGCCAGCTTCGTCACCAGTTCGCGCGTGTACTCGACGTCGAGCAGCACGCCGCGCTTCATCATGCGGGCCGTCACGCCCTGCACCCGGTGCTCGAACTGGACCAGACGTCGAGGCATGTGGTAATCGATGAGCGCGTCGAGCTTGCTGTGTAAACGCGAAGTGAGCAGGACATCGAGTCCGGCGTACGTCACGTACATGGGATGGTCGATCGGCACCTCGGCCCAGCCGCTGTCCTTCGTGAGCTTCAGTTCCTTGAACAGCGCGACAAGGTCCTTCTGCGGGTCCCGCCCCGTCGGCTCGATATGCTCGACGGCGAGGTCCTTCAGGTGGTGGCCGATCCCGCCGTCCTCGATCGCTCGCGGGTCCAACAGGTGGGCAAGGATGTAGGTGTCGGTCGTCTTCGCGAGCGCTTCATCGAGCGGCATCAGGCCGACAGCGTCCAGCACGAGGGAGTCGAACACCGCGTTGTGCATCAAGAATGACGGCGCCCGACGCAGGCCGGCCTTGATCCCTTCGGCGAACCGATCGGTGCGGAGCACCCACGCCACGGTCTCCGTCCCGAACTGGACGAGCCGGCACTGGAACAGGGCGGACCAGAAGTCGAGCCCGGTGGTCTCGGTGTCTATGGCGATGGCGCGGTTCGGCACCCAGTTGAGGAAGTCATCGATCTCGTCCTGCTCGGTCGGGAAGTAGATCGTGCACTCGTCGCCCGCGATCCGGTACTTGTAGGTCTGCACTCACGCACGACCGCAGCGCTGGTCATGCCGGTGCGGTATCGGCATGGCTACGAAGCGGGTGGCGACGTCCGTGTGGAGATCGATCAGGAGGTAGCGTGGGTTTCCCAGCGTGTCGGCAGCTTCGAGCATCGCCCGAGCGGCCTCATAGCCTTCGGGCGGCAGGTCATCCTCGCCGCCCACGTCATGCAGGTCCTGTACCGTACTGAACCACGGCCTTGTCGTCACCCCGACAGTCTATCACCCTTCACCGCCAAGGCCCCAGTGAGGACAGGTCATCAGGTGATCGCCATACCGGGCACGCTCGGCCGGGCAGGTGCACAGGGCCGGCCGCTGGGACTCGCCGGGGTCACGCAGCCACTGATCGACTTCATCACGTGTGACGGGACGCACGTCATACATGTCGGGTCGCGCAGTTGACTCGAAGAAGGTACGCAGCCATTGCTCGCGTTCCGACTCGGTGGACGTCGGTACTTGGAGCTTCACGCTCTTGTCGAGCGCGCGCAGCATGTCGGCGGCCGGACCCTTCGGCGGCCGGTTGTCGATGAGGTTCCCGAGCGCCAGCGCATCAGCGATGATGTTCATGCCGGCGAGCATGTGGCTCAGGTGGTGGATGCCGGTGTCCTCAGCGAGGTCCTGCCCGTCGATGAACGCATCCATGTGTCGGCGGATCGCGCCGAGATACGTCATCAACTGCACCGGGTTCTCACGCCAGTTGAACGCGCCGTACTTCCGCATGCCGTTCTCGTGGGCCGGAGCGGACATGATCGCGCCGGCCGCCGGCACAAGGTCCATCGGCGCCTTCTTCGCGCCGACGAGGTCCTTCGGATTGCTCATGCCGGCACCGGAGTGGCGAACGAGATGTCCGGCTTTGCGGCCCACGCTCGAACAAGAGTGAGCAGGGTGACGGGTCGAAGGTCCACGATGTGGATTATATCGATGTTGTTGTGTTGGTGGTCAGGCTGGAAGATTTGCAGGCCGGCCATTTGGTTGGCGACGAAGGTCTCCAGTCGAGCGCCACGGGAACGCTCCCATCCCGGCAAGACGACGACGCCCTCGATGCCGCCGTCGGCGAGGAGCTTCACGTCACGGGCAAGGAACTCGCCCCATGACTTCTTGACCCCGTTACCGTAGGACAGGGCGCTCCCGTCCGGCGAGGCGAGCGCGGCCGCCCGATCCACCGGGTCGTCAAGCTCGGCCGGGCTGACGACGTCGTGCCCGTCCTCGCGCAGGGCCACGGCCATCTCATCGAAGGCCGGGAAATTGAACTTGGGGATACCGGTCATCGGGCCGGCGACATAGAGCTTCATGGCGTTTAAACGCTTCCTTTCCGGTCGATGTCCTCGACCCAGCGGACTGAGACGGCCGCATTTTGGATCAACTCTTCCCGGAGCTTCGCCGGGTCGGACTCCAGCATGGCCTCGCAGAACTCCTCACGGAGCACCGACTCCCATGTCGCAAGCTGAGGGCCACCGTACTTGGCGGAGTAGTCGTTCTGGCCGCGAGCCGCATCTAGCATCTCTCGGTATACGGCCGCGAGATTGACGCGGGTCTCGCCCGTGCCATTCGACAGGGACTGCTCGGGGAACTTGATGTCCTGTCGGCGCCGCTCCTCGCCGACCTCGACCAGCACGCCCGGCGTACGACCGTACAGGTAGGCCTGCCGCCGCTTGTGGTCAGAGGGCGTGGCGCAGAAGCACGCATGCGGTTCCCGGATCGGTTTGGCCCGACTCGCCGGGACCTGATCCGTGCTCATTGCCCGATCCCGTAGCGCGCGCTGATCCGCAGGATACGGGCCGTCGCCTTGCGCTGCCGGCGCGTGTGGGGCGTGGTGTTGGCGTAGTGCCGCCGGATGTAGCGGGGCAGGAACGTACGGCGAGTCTCCTCGCTGGCATTTAGGTCCCACCGCCAGATGCGGCCCCACAGGTGCGCGCGGCGCCGCGTGGCCCGGTTGTGCAGGGCCGGAGCCTCCCAGACCTGCTGCACGAATGACTTGATGAGCGGCGTGCGATCCTCCGGCGCCTCGTCATGCTCCTTGGGCTTGCGTCGGAAGATGTTGAGGCCCCTCACTTCACACGCTCCGTCAGGTAGGCAATGACCACCGGGTTGTCCCGAAGGAATTGCAGGAGGTGCGGCGCGAGCGCGTCCACGAACGCCTCGTCCTTGACCTTGTCGTTGCCCTCGGCATCGGCCGGCGGGGCCACGAGGTACGTGCCGAGGCGGCCAACGTGCAGGATCGCGTGCAAGGCCTCGTGCAACAGGGTCTCCTTCGCGCGCGCGTCCGACATGATGCCGGCGGCCGCGTAAACGTGGATCGTCTCCTTCTCCAGATCGGTGATGCCACGCGCATCATCCGACCCGGCCGCGCCCGGGATCGAGGCGTCACGGTCAACGACCTTGACGGGCCATTTTCGGCCGAGGACCTTGACGAACTTCGGAGGCGTCATCGCGTGTACCCCTTACCGCCAACGCGGCGGTCTACCAGATATTCGATGAGTCGAGGGTTCTCGCGGAGAACCTGCAGCAGCAGCGGCGAGAGCCGCTTGGTGATGGACTCCTCAGCGTGCTGGTCCAGCAGATCGCGGATACCGATCTGCGAGAAGATCGCGTGCAGGGTCTCGTGCAGGACCACAACGGCCTGTACGTCGGGCGCGGCATCGACCGACTCGAACAGGATAACCTGCTCGTCCGGGTTCGTGAGGCCGAGGATTTCAATCGGCGTGTCCTCGTGATAGATGCCCGCCGCATCGGTCGCCGCGTCCACCAGCACCTTGATCTTGACGGCATCACGAGCACGAACGGCTAGATGCCGTGTCGGCTTGATCGTATAGCCCAACACCCCAACCTTGATCCTGCTCGGAACGGGCACGCTCATCGTCGGAAGAAGTCCCGCAGCACGATGTCTCGTTCGTTGGGCGTCCACGTCAGGGCTTCGAAGAAGGCGACGGAGCGCTGGCCCACGGGCAGGTCGTTCGCCTCACGAACGCGGTAGGCGCGCACCGACTCCACGGCGCCCGGCTTCAAGGGGAAGTCGAGCATCGCATAGCGGCGGTCGCGCTCGGCCCACAGGTTGCGGAGGGCGGCGAGATCGGGGCGGCCATCAGCAGCACCGTCATCGACCCTATCGTCGGCCGTGTAGTCCTTGTCCATGGTTCTCCTCTACGCTTTGAGCGAGGTCCGCTCGGGGGAGGGTCCAACAGCGGTTGAGCGTGACGGTTCTACCCGATTAGCCAACGTGATGGGCCTCTCCCCGGAGCGGAAGGGCTCCGGGCTAGGTTAGCGCTCGCGACTACGCAGCCCCATCGTCAGAAGGGCATACGCGGCGATGAGCACGAGCAGGAAGACAACAGTGGAGTTGGCATCCCTCTCGTCAGTCGTCGTTGACGCCGTGTCTGTCGGCGGAGGTGTAATGCGTGGCCGTGTACTCGGCCCAGTAGATGGCGTTGGCGCGCTTGACGGCCCGGACGTAGGCGTCGCGGATGGCGTCGGTGACACGCCGGGGGAAGTGGAGGGCGTAGGCGACGCGGAAGGCTTCACCGAGGGCGTGGGCTTTGGCGTCGGCGATGCGCTGGGTGTTGATGTTGGTGCCGTCTCCTTTCAGACCTTCTCGAATTCGTGGCAGTCATCTGCTGCACACTTGCGGAATTCCATGCCCCGACGGGGCGATCTCTTCACGATGATATTGGAGTCGCCATGCTTCGGGCACGACCAGCCGAACGCGCGTGGCTCGTACACGACCCGGCCGCCGGTGCCGGTAGCCACCGGCACGGGGATGGAGCCGTCCGGGTTGGTGGGCCCGAATGCCGAGGTCTGCGCCTCCGCGCTCAGGCGGGCCATGCGGGCCTCGAATGTCTCCCCACCGGGCTGCTCTCCCGCCATGACGGCCAGCACGGCGGCCCGCTTGCGGTCCTTGGCCTCGACGGCTTCGACTACCTCAGCCATCGGAGACTCGGCCGCGACCCGGGCCGCCGCGCGTGCGTCGGTCTGGGCCTTGATGCGATCCTCCTTGCGACGCGCCTCCTCCTTCGCCAGCAGCGCGGCCGACAGTGCGGCGTCCTTCGCGATCTCTTCGGCGATGGCATCGGGCTGCCCGTTGAGAAGCTTCAGCGCGTTGATGATGCCGTCCAGTGCGGCGCGCTCGCGCTCCAGCGAGGCGATCGTCTGCGTGAGGGCCTGACTCGGTGCGTCATACGGGAACGCGGTCGGTGCCGCTACCGGCACGGCGCCACGTTCGCCAGCGACCGGCGTCAGGGCGGGCGACAGCTTCGAGCCGGCCACCGTCTTCGTCGTCACGATCTTGCCGGCAAGCTGGTCGAGCATCGATTTGCCCTTACTCTCCGTCGTCGTCATCGATCACCTCCGAGTCTCCAGTGCCCTCAGCCGTGCCCGAAAGCGCATAGATGAACAGCTTGTCCGGGTACTTGTGCAGCGCGAGGAAGCGGGCGTAGGCGAGGGAGCCGAGGAACGCGCGGAGCACGTCCTGCCGGAACTCGAATACGTCTACGGCCCACGCGTTCGGCCTGATGTGAATGACCATCCCCAGTGCGGTAGCGGTCAGGATGTCCGACATGCGCTCATCAATTATACCATCGAGCGCGATGAACTCGCCAGCCATGTAGGCGAGCGTCTGCACCACGTGCGACGTGTAAACGCCCTTGCTCGTTTTCCAGTCGCCGACACCTAGCGTGCCACCGACCTCCTCGATCTTCGCCAGCGTCAGCGTCTTCGCGTTCGCGAGCTTCTGCATCGGGCCGATCAGCTTCTCCCAGTCGGGCAGCGGGACGAAGATGACCTCGTAGACGTCCTCGTCATTCTCGTCCGCGCCGATGCGCACCTGCTCGAAGTGGCCGAGGAACCAGATGATGGCGTCGGCCGAGCCGCCGTAACCGGCCGTTAGGTTATAGACCTGCGGCTCCTGCGAGATGATAACGAACGGCGCCGTGATCCGCATGTCCCAGTATTGCTTCATCGCGTTCGTTACGAAGTTGATGTCGTCGGCGAGGATGTCCGGCTTGACCTTGACGCGCTCTTCGGCCCACTGCTGCACGAAGTAGCGGCGGATCAGGGTCTCGTCCACCATCTCGATCGGGATGTTCAGTTCGATCAGCTTGTGCACGACGGACCCGCGTACGGCGGCGACGTCACGCGGCTGGTCGGCGGTAGATCGCAGCCACTTGCGCGTCTCATCGAGGTTGTTGCCGTCGGACTCGACCATGCGGCGCACGAACTCGCCGGGGAAAGGCCCGTCCTTGACCATGACCTCCTTGACGCCACCGCGCGGGCCGATGCGTACGACCTTGCGCGTGCCCATCGCGAGGTTGACGACGTTGCTGATCTTCCAGTTGACAAGTTGGAACGGCTCGCCGGCCAACTGCTTGATCGAGGTGACCGACAGCAGGTCGCTGGGCTCGACCGCGTTGTACTTGCGGTTCAGTTCGGTGTCGCCGCCGGGCCACGGGTAGAAGCGGAACCCGTCGGCGTTCTGGCTAGCGTTCTTTGGCACGGTCAGTCCCTCGGTTCGTGCGAGCGCCAGCATAAGCCGGGAGCGCACGAACATCGCGGCGGGACACGTGACACTTGAAGCTCGAACGCATTGGTGACCTTGCCGTACTGGTCCCGGAACTCGATCCGGCTACCCGGCATCGTCGGGTCCACGATGATCCGCAAGCCGGTGATGCTAAAGTGGTCATGCGGCTGCAAGATCGGATCGACCATCAACCTCAGCAGGTGTAGGCCGAGCGGCGACGTCCGACACTCGACCGGCGCATTAAGGTAGGCCAACTCATTAGCGGCTCTTCGCAGGTCGGCGAGGGTCAGGCGTGCTTCGGAGCTAAGGTTCAGGTCCGTCATCGCCGCTCTCGATAGTCGCGCTGTAATGCTTCACGCACTGACTGAG
This sequence comes from Dehalococcoidia bacterium, assembly GCA_041481535.1. GTDB lineage: Bacteria > Chloroflexota > Dehalococcoidia > SM23-28-2 > RBG-16-64-32 > DATKKM01. Next base: position 17,944 of record JBGPBZ010000004.1, read on the forward strand.
CGATGCCGAGATGACGTGGGCAAGAAGGGAATGGCGTATCGAAACCGATCATTGTCGGGTTCGAGCCATGATCGTAGCCTTTTTCCTGCGCGTCGGAACAAAGAGCCCACGCGATCTTGCGAAGACTCAGGTCCTCGGGCTCGCGTTCATGTGGAAACGCGCTACCGTAGATGTCACCCATCGGTCGGGCCAATAGGGATGTCGGCGATGGTGACGACCTCGTCCGTCATCGCGAGCAGCAGCAGGGCCACGAGCCCGATGCCGCCGCAGATCAGTGTAAACGGCACGATGCCGCCGGGCGCGGCCGCGATGGCGATGACGGCCCCGATCTGCGCGATAAGGAACAGGACCTTGCGACGTAGTCGGCCCTGTGGATCGCCGGTCACGATCTTCCGGGTGACGGAGCCGACGACACCACCGAAGCCCCAGACGGCCTGATAGAAGTCCTCGGCCCGGGTGGGCTCGGGCTCCTTGGGGAACGGGACATCCGGCAAGGTCAGACTCCTACCTTCGTCGGCGTAACGCCATCATGCTCGAACAGCGCGCGCTGCGGCACCTTGGCGGATGAGTGGTCGCTGTGAGGGCAGAACTGTCGGCCCGTCGAGAGCATGACCATCTTGCCATGCTCCGGATCGAGCGGACAGATGTCACCGTTGCCGACGCCCGAGCCGGGCCTAGCGGTCACTTGGGCTCCTTCCTGACGACAGCTTTCTCAAACTGAAAGTCCACGCCGCTATCGCAGCTTGTGCAATGGCCGCCGTACCGGACCTTCACGATCCCCGTTTCAGCGCCATAGATTTCGTAGTCCTCTCGGAAGTTGTACTCGTCGGGTCTCAGAGGGAACCGATCCCCGCAGACCGGGCATTTCGCCCAGTTGGAAGCGCTCAATCTTCCTCCCTCTCCCGGGCCACGCCCGAGTCCATCAGGTGTACGGCCGCCGTCAGGGCGGCCCGGTCGTTGGCGGCAGCGATCTGGGCGAGCGTCATGCTGCCCTGTACGAGCGAGGCGTACGCGGTAATCGCCTCGTAGTTACCGTCCTGCGGCGGCGCCGGGTACTCCGACAGCTTGGTGATGAGCAGGCGAAGGGGCTCCGACGATAGCTCCTGACGGAGCACGTCGAATGCGAATTTTGCATCGGCGAGCTTCTGCTCGCGGGTGCGGACGGTCGTGGTGGACATGCTTCTAACTCTACTCCCTTCCCGGACGGTCGTCTAGTCCGTCCGCTGGCTAAAGGTGCTTCGACGCACCACTGTTATGTGCAGGCGGTTGTCCTCGTGGCTGGCCCGACGTGCGGCCGAATATGGTGACTCGTGCGTCCTGATCTCCAGCGCGACGGACGATGCCGGGTCGGACCACTCGGTCGCGGGCCTCGCCCCGAGGTTGATCCACTGCTCGCCGGTCTTGATCCTCACGATAGGGCGCCGACGGCGGCCTTCACGGCCTCGATGCCGACGGCAATGGCCTGCCCGATGAGCGCGCCGATCTCGTTCACTCCGCCACCTCCATCTCGTGGCCCTCGGGGCACGATGGCAGCCCGACGGCGATCCACTTGGCAGTCGTTCGAACGGTGTACTCGTCCTCGGGGCAGACGAGTTTCAGCATGCGCGTAGTCTGGACCTTCGGCCCGCCGCCCCCTCCGAGCAGGCCCTTCTTCACGCTCGCGTGCGGGAACGGGCCGAGATCGGCGTAGAGCGCTTCGAGCGCGGTCTGTAAGGCCGGAGTGCGGAACGTGCTCGACGTGCCGTCCTTGCCCGGCCGGGGGTCGAACCCCACCTGAGCCGCGAGCTTACGGAAGCCCGCCTTGTGGTGCATTTCGCCCGCCGCGTGGACCATCTCGTGGCGCGTGGTCGCGAGCACCTGCACGGGATCATCCTGCGATGGCGTGATGAAGATCGCGGGCACGCCGTCGGCGACGGCCCCCGGGCCCCAGCACTGGCCGAGCGCGTCCATCCGGGCCGTGCGCCCACCGGGCCAGCCGATGCTGATGCGGACCGTCGGCACCTCGCGCCCGGCGGCGACAAAGTCCGGCCGCATCTTCTCGACCGCGAGCAGCAGCCACTCCTCACGCGTCATGTCGTCCACGCGAATGCCGAGGATCGATGCGGCCGGGTGAACGATTAGTGCGGTGACGCTCGGCGCGATGCCTAGCTTCTCGCGCGCGGTGCGCTTGGGCCTCGACTTGATCCCCAGAACGGCGGCCATCTCGGGCTCGTCATCCGGGTGAACGATCGCGAACACCTCGGGCGGCGTGTTGTCCTTCACCTTGCGGACAACCTTCATGATGGCCTCGCCCGTCGGCGCCGTGCCCTTGCCCCAATCCTTACGGGCCGCGCAGATTAGGCAGCCCTCGGTCTTCGTCTTGTGCTTCGCGTGCTCCTCGATCGCGCCCATCAGAACCGCACCGCGTAGACCGTGATGACCTTCGCCTCGCGCTCATTGTTGAACGCGTCGCGCGGCAATGGGCTTAGGTCCGAGTCGTTGACGATGACCGAACGATACCGGCCCGGGCCGCGCTCGATAACGGACCAGTCGTAGTGGCGGTACCCGCCCTTGTGGCGGCACTCGCCCGGCGACCAGACGTAGGATCGGCGCAGGACCTTGACCACGACGTAAGCAGGCGCGCCCTTCTTCTCGGCGTACATGTCGTGGTACATCATGAACGTGCCCTCTTCGGGACCCTGCACCTTGGCGGGGTCCTCGGGCGGTAGCGGGTGGCCCGTGGGCCACGGATCGTTTAGGCGGCAGACGTGTTCGCTCATGGTTCGTACCGACGGAATGTGATGCGGTGGGCAAGCTCGCGGCCGGTGTCGTACGCATCCTCGTGCCCCTCGAATGCGCTCGTGACTAAGCTGCGAAACTCCAATAGCCCGGTGAAGAATGCTCGGATCATGCGGTGTTACCTCGTGCTGCGGTTTCGTGTAAACATTGTCTCACGACCGATGGTAAACGGTCAAGTCGAGCCCACGCTCAGGCGTTGCGCGAAGGCAACACTAATCCCGCCTCGATCAGGGCCATGGCGGTCCGGCCGTAGTGCCCCTGCAGGGTCCACGCCATGCCGTTGTCCACGAGTCGCTGGAAGAGATCGATGAGCGTGGCCTCATCAAGCTGCCCGTCCTCGTACGCCATGATCTCGTCCACCGTGACCGCGCGCGGTCGCGGCTCTACGCCGAGCCGTTTCTGCAGGGTCATGAGTGCCACCTCCTCGGCCATTTCGTTGTCGCCCCATTCGCGCGAGATCGTCAACAGGTACGGGAGCACCGTGAGCGTGCCTGTTGAGCGCGTCAGCTTGTCAAGCGGCGATTGATCGCCCCACCCGGCATCGAACGCGCGTTCCGACATGGTGCTGTTGTCCACTGTCACCACCCCTTCTCTAGCATGCATGCTCGGCAGATTGCCGACGACTCGATTGTGAGGGTCCCGTCCTTGCATAGCGGACACGCGTTACGGCGGATCGGTTCACCGAACGCCCACCGATAACGCGGCGCGTCATCCGGGCCGGGCCGGTCATCCACGCCCACCGTTACCATGATGCCGATTGCGGCAGCGTTCGCGCGTTCCAGCGTTAGGGTATCCACGTTTACACCTCACCTTCCCGACGGGGCGGCCGCAATACACGCACGGCACGGGTACGCATCCTCCGCCGCGATTGACTCGCCCGTCACGAAATTGAACACGGCCCGCTCCCCAAGAGTCCGGGCGAGGATGCCCGCGCTCGCGAGGTCCGGGAGGATGACTACCGCGTCAACATACACGGTGCCGTCATCGATCCACGTTCCGATATAGCCGCCGGGCGCGCGATCCGCCATGTCGGCCCGCATGTTCAGAATGGCGGCCGCAAGCTCGCCGTAGTGCGCCACCTCCGCGACCTTTCGGCCGGGCAGGATACCGCCCACCGCGTAAGCCTCTCCGGCCGGGGCGGTAGGGGCGAGCGTGTCGCGAGTGAACGTCCCACCACTTGTTGCCATCGTGGTATCTTCTGCCGCCAGCGCGGCCCCGTAGAGATCGGTCATGTTTGGCACCTCTTGCGATCCCGCCCCTAGTGGCGCGGGCCGTAGCGGTAGAATGCTCCACCGCTACTGTCCGATTGCCACGACATGCGCGGAACTTACCATAACGGTAAGGTAAACGCAGGAACCCTAGCCCAATAGTCCTAGTCCGAATAGGGATGCGAGGCGCACGTCTCGCGGTAGGGGATACCGTCAACGAGCCCAAGGTAATATCCCGGATGATCTGTTGTCGGACCAGTGCAGGGGACGGTCGATGCAATCTCGCGCATGGCCGCCGTATCCGCGGCGGTCGTTTCACCTGAGTACTCATCGCCGGATGGATTAGCGAAGAATGCGCCGCATTGATAGCAGTGCAATCCGCCATCCTCATGGAGTAGGCGGTGCGTCATCGGACGCGGTCCCCGCCGATGACCGGGTACATGCTGCCATCCGGCCGACGCTGAAGTCCCGACGCGGCGAAGAAACGGGGGGACTGCCAGCGCGGATTGGCCGCGGAGCATGCGCGCGCTATGGCTAGCACGGCATTCTCCCAGCCTCGAACCTTACCGGCGTACCAGTCCGAACCTAGGTCGGTCGCGTGAGTGCCGCCCGGCTCGGGATAGACTGCCCGCAGTTCGGCCGCGAGCGCTTGGAAATCCTGCGAGGTCATCATCCGATGCCATCCTTGTCAATAACGGTTACGTCTCTGACGTGTTCCTGCCATTCCTGCCCATCATCCCATCGGACGACGATCCATCCGGGGAGGTCCGAAACTTGCGAGATGACGGTGCCTTCGATTACGGTCCGGCCCTGAGACTTGACGCGAGTGCCATTTGGAAGTGTTGTAGTGGTCATCGGGTCGCCTCACTGTCAACGCTGCGCGCGAGGTCCGTGACGCGCCACGAACGGCCCGCGACCGTGATACGTTCGGCCGCGAGGGCTGATCGTGAGTCGCGTGTCGCGGTCCGATCGGTCTCTCGTGCGGCCAGTGCTCGCGCGTTCCGTTCGCGCCTAGCCTGTCGATCCTTCGGATGCATGTTCGGTACTCCCGTTCGGTGTATCCCCGGTCCGATCGGATCGGGTGATACGGATGCGGGTCACTTCGCGCCTCGATGGTGGAAACGGCCCAGCTTGCACATTACGACCGGGGCGCCGCATTCGCCGCAGTGGCCGTGGCAGAAACAGCGCGCGCCTTCGTAGCGGTGCAGATGCGGGAGACTGTTGACCGCCTTCACCGGGTGGGGCTCCTTCACCTTGCTACACGCGTGTCGCTTCATACCTACCAGTCTACCCATCGCTCGATTTCTGTCAATACCGCTGGCAACAGTAGTAGAGTGTTGTGAGGATGGCATGTCCGTGCACTCCTGCACTAGTTGCACTCGCAACGACATCATCCGCCGGCCGGCCGCCCGAATTCGCCTTGCGGCCGACGGGACCGGGGGGAGGGGGGATGTTTCAGGCCCGGCGGGTGGGGGTGGACATGCCGGGTCCACCTCCTGTCGCCCTGCCAATGTAGGGTTGAGGCAAAATTCCAAGCACGAAAATGTACCCATGTAGGGTTGTGTACCGAATTCTCAGAAGTATCCTAGAGAAACCCCTCTCGCGCGTGCAATCCGAGCATTGGGTACACAACCCTACATTCCTACATTGATAGAACGGATGTTCTGTTCTGGCCGAACCCGTTCAGGACTTGACAGTCTGTGTGAAGAAGCGCATAGTAGATATCACGGAACCGCTCAAAGCCCGGCAAACGCTGGTCGGCGGATCGCTACCGGAAGGAGACAGAATGCCGTTCTACCTGCCCACCAAGAATGTGGGCGCTGGCGCCCCCGAGGTCGAGGATGGCCTCGCGATCGTCCGCTTCGATGACATCTTCGAGCGGAAGGTCGATCAGTTCATCACGGAGAGCGACCGCTATGGCAAGACGGATGACGGGTTCCGGCTGGAGCTTCAGTTCACACTGGTCGATAAGGACTTCGCCGTCCTCTATCAGGAGGAGGGGGACCCGATCGTTCTCCGCAACGCGAAGGCCATCAAGCACGCCGGCAACGGCGGCTATGCGACGGGCGAGAAGTCGAACTTCTACGGCTACTTCAGCGCCATGCTCACCGCGCCCGAGCTTGCGGCGTGGGAGGCCGCTACGCCCGAGGACCCGTGGGACGGTAGCGCCGTGCAGGGCCGCTACTTCAACGTGAAGATCAGCCACTCCAAGGGCGGCTGGCCGCAGGTCGAGGACGTCATCGGGCCGGCCAAGCGAACGGCGGCGAAGAAGACCAAGGCCGAACTGAAGGCCGAGGCTGCAGCGCTACTTGCGGCGGCCGAAGAGAGCGAGTAAGCTCGCGACGCAGGTTAGCTAGACCCATCCCATTGATCGCCGTTTACACGGCGGAAAGGACACCATGGCAGACATCGTCAAGCCGAAGAGGCAGTTCATCCCCGGGTCCGTCGTTCGGGTTCGCGGCCAGCTTATGGGGGTCGGGAAGGCCAGCCTTCTCGGGCTCCTCGATGAGGCCGAGGACATCGCCGATCTTTCGCAGGCCGACCGGATCGCTGCCCGCGAGGGCGTGGCGACCGACGCCGAAGTCGCGGCTGCCGAGGCCGAGCCCGTTGAGCCGACCTCGCTTCAGGATGCTGTTGCGGATCGCGCCGCAGCCAAGGCCGCCAAGGTTCAGGCTGCCGATGGTGATCTCGCGGCTGCCGCCGAGGCGGACGCCAAGGACACCGTGGTCGAGGTCGATGTTCCTTCGGTCCCGGCTCCGGCTGGAGTCGAGGTCGAGGAGCCCGGTGATGCCGAGCCCGTCAGTATCGAGGCTTTCCGCAAGGCGGCCGCAACGCGTGCGGCCAATAAGGCCAAGGCTGCCGGCAAGTGAAGGTCCTCGTCACCATCAAGCTGACGCAGACAGGCATCTTCGAAACCGGCGACTTGCCGATCACCCTGATCCGCGATCTTCTCGTTGCCAACGATGGCAGCTTCGACGGAAACTGGGGCCTCGGCGACGTTGCTCGCGGTAGCGAGAAGTACGTCACGGACGAGGTCACGGTCGAGCCGCTGCCGGTGAAGAAGGCCAAGGCCTGACGCCATGCCCGTGAAGAACGGGCAGTCGAAGACGGTGCGGCAGTGGGCCGACGAACTGGGCTGTACGCAGGAGACCATCCGCCGGGCGATCCGGCGGCATGATCTTCTCGCCAAGCGGGAGCCGTTCGGTCGGGGCCTGCCGTACCAGATCGACTCCCGCGACATGGCGATCTTCATCGCGAAGCGTCGCGAGAGATGACGGAACTGAGCGAGGCCGCTCTCGCTTATCTCGGACAGGGCCTGCACCTACTTGCCCTGTCCGGCAAGCGGCCGAACCCGCGCTACCACTCCAAGGGCGAGGACGACGAGGTCGGCTGGTCGTGGGACAAGTCGATCCACGGCGAGCCCGAGACGGCCGAGGACGTTCGGGGCCTGATCGAGGTCTTCGATCACCCGAGCACGACCGGCATCGCCATCCTGATCCCCGAGCACGTGCTGGTCGCCGACGTGGACACGGAGGAGGCGGCCGCCCTGTTGGAGGAGCTTGCGCCCGGGCCGATCGAGACCGTCGCGGCCGAGACGACGAAGGGCTACCATCTCTGGTACGCGGCGGACGGGGCGGATCGGTCCGTCTGGCTGGGTGGGAGGACCCTGTTGTTCAAGGGCTTCGGCGGCTACGTGGCCGTTCCGCCGAGTCGGCACTTCAATGAAAAGCACGAGCAAGATGGTGTTTACACGTGGATCACTCCGCTCGGCGAGCCAATGAGGTCCCTGCCGGCCGGGATCGAGGAGGCGATCAGTATCACGCGCGCGCTGACTGGTGGCGAGACGGTCTATCAGCGAGATGAGCCCCGGTATACTGTCGTGACTCTGAAGGAGGGCGGCGGCTTCACCCTGCATAAGGAGTGGAACCTCGAAGGTCTCCGGCAGGCGATCATCAAGGCGCCCGACGGGAACCAGAACAACATGATCGCGTGGGCCGCCATGACGGCGCGCGACGAGGGTGTGCCTCTGGCGGTGGCGATGAAGGAGCTAATGTCGGCTGCCATCGAGGGCAAGCATCCAGCCCAAAGAGCGCGTACGGCCATCCGTGGTGCCTACAGTAGGAGTCGTCGTGGGTGAGGTCGAGCCTGTTCTCCTTGAAACCAAGGATGACGACGCCCTAGCCGACCTGCTCATGGCGGCGGGGATCGCCAAGCGGGTGAAGTTCGATCACACGCGCGGTACCGGCCGGGGCCAGCCCGGGAAGTGGCTGATCTGGAATGGTGTACGCTGGCAGCCTGATGATGTCGAGCGCATCTATTTCGTCATGCGTGAATACACGGACAAGCTCTGGCGCGCGACCGCAGATGGCAAGGCCGGCGAGGATGATCGTAAGCGAATTCAACCGCTCTACAACCAAGCGAAGAAGCACTCGGTCATGGAGTCCCTGCGCTCACGACCAGAGATCGGCACGACATCGGACCAGTTCGATCGGCTGCCGTACCTCATGGGCTTCGAGAACGGCGTGGTCGATCTGAGGGACGGCTCCTTTGAGTCCAACCCGAGCCCGGACCTCAACATCAGCAAGAGCACCGGCTATATGTGGGACCCGGAGGCGGAGGCACCGATCTTCGAGGCCTTCATGTACGACATCATGGGCAATGACGTGGAGATGGTCAGCTACCTGATGACTCTGCTCGGGTACTCGATGTTCGGGATGCAGACGGAGCAGAAGTTCTGGCTCTGGGTCGGCCGGGGGCAGAACGGCAAGGGCGTGTTGGCACGAACCATGCTGAAGGCCCTCGGCGATTACGCAATCTCACCTGACGCGGCCCTCTACATGAAGACGCGCTTCGGGGCCGCGCGGGCTGACGCCGCACGGCCGGAACTCATCGCGCTGCTCGCGCGACGGTTCACCTACATGTCGGAGCCGCCCGGCGGTCACTTCAACGAGGAGATGCTGAAGGCGCACACCGGAGACGACCCCATTCTCGCGCGCGGCCTGTATTCGAGTCCCGTGCAGTTTCCGCCGACGCACAAGATCATCTTCCTGACGAACGCTCCACCCTCGACCGACGATGTCGGCGTATCGATGCGGCGTCGGGCCCGCGTCATCAAGTTCGAGCAGGACTACACGCAGAACCCTGACCTCATGCTGGAGGAGAAGCTGAAGGCCGAGTTGCCGGGCATCCTGCAGAGGCTCGTGAAGTTCGCTGGGGTCTGGTGGAACGCCGGCAATCCGCAATTGGACGAGCCTGAGAAGGTCACGGTATGGTCCGAAGAGTACATCGAGCAGAACGATCCCCTGTCGAGCTTCATCGAGGACATGTGCGTCGAGAGTATTCGGGCGACATCCAGTTCGACCCTCCTCTGGGACGCCTATCGCGACTGGGAGGCCCGTTCAGGTGACGATGGGAGCGATCCAATGTCACGCAAGCGGTTCGGTACCCTTCTCGGCGCTCGATACAAGAGAGATCGTCAGAGTGCGGGGGTCGTATACGAGGGGATCAGGGTCAAAAGCGCCGCCGAACTCGCCACGAAGGGCTCCGATGGCGACTGACGAGACCTTTTTGCTCCGTCGGAGCGTTCAGATGCTCGCTGAGGACCCAGAAACCGCGAAAGAGGCCTTCGCCGAGGCCGCAAAGGCCAATATGGAGCCCTGTCCGTCATGCGGGAAGAAAATCCGGCACCGAAAGGGCCTCGGATGGTGCCAAGATGACCAGATGAGCGAGCGAACGCTGCAGGATCGCATCGTTGCACGCGCAAAACGCCGGGGCTGGGTCGTCGCGCACGCCGGCAAGGGCTGGGTGGGCGATCAGGAGACCGGTGCGGGACAGTTCGTGACTCCGATGCTCCCCGGGTGGCCTGATCTCTTCTTCTTGAACCCGCGCGCGAAGGGCGATCACAAAGTGTTCGCCGCCGAACTGAAGCGCGAGAGCGGCGTCGTGGACGACCGGCAGTTGGCCGTACTCCTCCTCCTCCGCGAGTGTGGTATCCCGGCCGTCATCCTCCGGCCCTCCGACTTGCGGGAGGGGCGTGTAAACGCTATCTTGGAAGGCCGATGAGCACCAACGAGCGTTGCGCGATCTGCCGTAAGCCGGACCTTCGCCGTCTGGTCGAGCTTGGCTGGAAAGCCAAGATGTCGGCCCCGGCAATCGCGGCCTGCTTCGGCAACATCCCGAGCGCGACGACGATCCTGAAGCACCTTCATGAGCACGTGGACGAGGGCGCGGCCATCCGTGACATCCCGGTTCCCGAGGCGAAGACTATGCGGGAGCGCGTGAGCATCCTCCAGCAGACAATGGTGGAGGAGGTTGAGCGCCGGATCATCATCGCTCAGGAGACTGCCACCGCGTGGAACGATCTGCACGAGGAGATCGCCGACAAGCGCGACTGGAGCTACTACTTCAACATCCTCGACAAGGATGTGCAGGCCTCCATCGGCTCGATCATCAAGATGCAGGGCCTCGATGACAAGCGCGTACTCGGCAAGGCGAATGTCGGCGTCGAACTCTACAAGATTTTGGGCGCTCGGGCCGGCAAGCCGCCGCCGCACCTGATCGGTGCGGGGCCTGAGATTGAGGCGGAGGTGAAGGATGTCACTCCGCCCGATTGACTGGCGCGACGTTGATGTCACCGATGTTCTCGCGAAGGCGCAGTGGGACGTCGAGCTATTCGCGTGGAAGCTCCTCGGTATCAAGTTGCATCCCGGGCAGAAGCTCATGGCGAAGGCCTATCTCATGCGGAACAAGGGTTCCGTCTGGCGTGCCCTGTACCTCTGGCTGTGCATCGCCGCCGGCAACCGTGCCGGCAAAACGCTCGGTCTCGCCATCATCATTCTTCACTCGTGCGTCTACCGCATGGGCATGGAACCGCCGGATGATGACTCCGATGAGGCCTATCGGCGCTGGGCGAACGTGCCGTATCACTGGTGGCACTTCGCGGTAGAGCAGGGGCCTGCCGAGCAGGTCTTCAGTGAGATCATCCTGCTCCTCAGTGGCAACCACCCGGCCCAGAAGTTCGGGTGCCCATGGTCGCTGAAGTCGGGCGAGGGCGACCCCATCGCGGGCGCGCGTCGGATCGCGAGCGCAACCCAAACCGAGGGCGTCGAGTGGACGAACGGCTCGAAGGAGCGCGGCGAGTACGCCCAAATCATCCTTGCGAAGGAGTACGGGAACGCGATCATTCACTTCCGTAGCACGAAGGCCAAGGCCCTGTCCGCCATCGGTCAAAACATGCACGGCCTGAGCTTCGATGAGGCCGGACTGGAGACCGCGCTCGATTACCTACTGAATGAGATCATGCATGCACGCCGGCTCGGGACTGGCGGCCAGTTCATCCTCATCGGCACGGCGTCGGTGGCGACCTCGACCGACTTCCAAGACCTCTGGTACAAGGGCGATCCCGAGGACCCGTTTGCCGAGCAGCGTCGCTTCTCGGTGCGGATGAGCACGCGCGAAAACATCGGGTTCGGCATCGACCGGGAGACCTTCGACGCCATGATCGAGGGCATGTCGGATGACTGGATCGCCCAGAACATTGACGGCCAGTTCATTCAGTCCGTGCTGGCGTGGTTCCATCAGCCGAGCGTCGATGCCTGCTTCCACGAAGACCTGCACGAAGAGGAGCCCAAGCTCCTGCGCGTGTATCTGCACTCGCTGGACCCCGGGCTGAAGGACAAGTGCTGGTCGCTCGTCTTCCGCATCACCAAGGACCGGAAGGCCATCGGCGTCAGTATCGAGCGCCAGTTTGGGAAGCAGACGACGCGCGGGATCATCGCGCTGGGCGTCCGCCAGCACCGTCGGTACGGAAGCTGGAACCCCAACTTCAAGAAGAATGGCCGGCCCGAGTATGGGGCCCAGATTGACACCGGGGTGGACACGACCGCCCTCGGCGGCCATATGTTCCGGGACCTCATCACCGAGGAGATCGAGATCACGTCCGTCGAGTTCGGCGGAAACCTAAAGGTCAAGCGCCAGATGCTGTCTGATCTGAAGACCGCCATCGATGAGGGCCGGTTCGAGATGCCGGCCGACGGCTGGTGGAAGGAGGTCCGCACCCAGCTTCGAAACTACAAGCTCCTCGACCGGAAGCAGGAGCAGGACCTCGTCATGGGGCTGGCGATCATCGCCAAACTCCTGCGGACCGTCTCCGTCCTACAGACTGACGAACTGATCGCGGCCTCGAAGTTCGAACTAGGGATCGTGGAGGTCCAGCCCAAGGTGCCGCCGGACGGGATCAACAAGCGCTCTGTCCGATACGAGCAGGCCCACGGGGTTTCCGAGCGCGACCGGATCATCGCGAGCGTCCGGCTGACCGAGGAGGAGAAGGCCCTGCTCCTCGCCCGGCTCGACTCATTGACGGAGACGTCTGGTGGGTAGTAGACTCCCATGGTGAATTCACAGGAGTACAGTAACCTGACCCTCGACGTCGCGTTGCGCACCGATGGCGCGAACCCGGAGATGGCTCTTCAAAGGAAGCTGGGCGCCCGTGTCTCCTCCCTCGCGACCGAGATGTCCACGTTCCGGCAGTGGGCGGACCGCTACGACGCCCTGTTCTATACGACGACCCTTGGCCCATGGGGCGCTGACCTCTGGGCGTCCGATCCGAGCGCCATGACCCCCGGACGGTCCCACGTCTCATTGACGGGCTACCCGAAGGTCTACGTCGTGGTCCCGGCCGCCCTGCAGTCCTACGAGCCCATCGAGAACATGCTCGCGACCGAGAACACGGACGAGTCTCGTCATGCGGCCAACGCCTTGGAGCGGGTCCGCAAGGCGTGGAAGTTCGAGGAGCGGTGGCAGTTGAAGCGCCACAAGGCCGCTACGATCAAGGAGCTTTACGGCCGAACTGCCTCATTCGTCTATTACGACAAGGCCGAGGCTCGGGCCTGCGCGGACATCATTGAGAACCCCCGGAACCTGTGGCTAGGCTATAAGAGCGACGACTACACGAAGCTCGAATGGGCGGCCCACGTGCGGCTGATGGACCCGAGCGCGGTGATGGAGCAGTACAGCGTGGACTTCACCGCTAAGGTCGTAGAGGGTGGCACGGTAGTCCCATGGATCGTGGGCCTCGGCGACTCCGCATTCCTTGAACCACATCCCGAACTCACGTTCGGTCCGGCCAAGATCGAGGTCTGGGACTTCTGGTACCTCATGCCGGGCAAGTCCGGCAAGCGCGGCGAGCCCACCAAGATGACCACGTGGAATGCCGTTATCGCCGGCAATCAGGTCGTGCGCGGGCCCTTCGAGTACAAGGAGTACAAGGGCAAAATTCCGTACAAGCCGCTCTTCAATGACTTCATCCCGGGGACTCCCACTGGTCGCTCGGCGCTTCATGACATTGAGAACCTGCTCCGCGAGAAGATGACCCGGATCACGGCCGGCGCCCAGATGATCGCCAAGGCCACGGCGGGCGACTACTGGCAGATCACGGGCGAGAACGCCCCCTCGAAGGGCTCGGCCGGCGTCAAGCCGAAGCTGAACGAGACGATCAGCGCGGGCCCGGGCAACCGGATCGAGCCGATCACGCCGGTCGTCATCCAGTTCCAACTGGAGCAGTTCCTCGGTCGGATCGACCGGGAGATGGCGACCGAGTCGGGCCTCAACGACATGCTCCTCGGGCTCGCCCCGAGCGCCGTCGTGAACTCCTCGAAGGCCATCAATGCCATCGTCGCGAATTACGAGACGCGCATCGCCATCAAGCGCCTGATGTTCTACGAGTGGGATCGAGATACGTGGGAATTCACGCTCGACATCTGGGCCGAGAAGGACAAGCGCGTCCGGCAGATCATTGATGCGGGTGGTGGAACGCTCGACATCATCGCGCCTACCCTCTCCCCGCGCGACGAGCAGGAGACCGCTAGCCGGGCGGCCGCCCTTGTCAATGCGAAGCTCTGGTCGCAGGCTCGCGGCATGGACGCCGTCGGCGTGGACGACCCGGAGCAGGAGCAGGACATCATTCGCGGAGAGCGCACCGACGCCACGATGTGGCCGGCGGACGTTCAGACCATGGCCCAGTTGATGGGTATCCTGAAGTCCCTCGGACTCACCCCGCCCCCGGGCGCGCAGGCGCAGGTCGCCGGGCAGGTCAACAGCGGCACCGAGGCACTTCGACAGGCGCTCGGCGCCGGTACCCCGCCGCAGCAGGAGGGCGATCAGTACAGCCCGACCATTCAGGCGCCGGGCATCACCGGAGCGCCGGCGGCGGCCGGCGGCGGCCCATTCGCCAGCATTCAGCAGGGCCCGACGACTCAGTTGCAGTCCATGATCCAAGGTGGCGCGACTAAGAGTCGCATCTTGTCCAGCCAGACGCTCGGGAGGAAGTAATGGGCGTCACAGATGACCGCAATGATCCGCGTCTGACACGTGGCGTGGATGAGACTCCACGTCCGCAGTCGGAAATGTACCTCGTCCTGTCTGAGGAGGCGCGTGCTAAGGGTTTCGTGCGGCCCCTTCGTCGCAGCTACATTCATGCTGATGGTTGTGGGGCATTGACGACCATGGGCCTTGCGCTTTGCGAGACATATGCGCGTGATCCAAAGTTCTATGGCGCGACCTATTGTGTTGGCTGTCAGATGCACCGTCCTGTCGGCGAGTTTCGCTGGGATGAAGACGGCGCAACGGTAGGTTCCTGATGGCGCGCCGAGCGAAGTTCGGTCAGCGTCCTCGCGTGCAGCAGAGTCTCAGCGGCACGCTGGTCGCGATTGCCCATGAGATGGTGGCCCGGCAGGACTCCAACCTCATGGACGCATGGAAGAATGGCGGCGAGTTCGAGGGCAGGAAGGTCACCGACGAGATGGTGCTCGCGCACTTCAAGGAGCGCGAGAAGGACCTTGACAAGAACGATCCGCTGTACGACTCGTATAAGGATCAGGTCCTGCAGTTGGAGTACGGTATCGAGCAGAGCAAAATGGACCTGAAGCACGTGCAGGGCAAGATCGACGACAAGACGTACGCGCAGTTCTTCATCAAGTGGTCCAAGAGGGTGCCGCAGAATAGCGAGTGGTGGAGGTCGTTGCAGAAGGACGCCGCCCAGTTGATGGAGAGCGCGAAGGCGAAGGGGGAGGCGAACGCGCGGAAGCAGAAGCAGGACTCGTTCAACGCGTTCGTCATGGATCAGAACAAGACGATCGGGCTCGGCAACGCGCTCGCGGACGCGATGTCCTCATTGTCGCATGACACCGGGCTCACGATCGAGGGGAACGGCGATCGCCTGCTGCAGTTGCTGACCTCCGACTATACGGCGCATCCCGACAAGTACCACGCGCTGACGGACTCCATCAAGGCGAGCGGCGTACACTTTGGCGGGACGTTTACGACGTCGTTCTTCCGTACCGCGATCCAGAGCACTGCGGACGCGTACGGCAAGGTCGCGACGCGCGCGAATAGGGATGGCTACGCGCCCCAGTACGCCGACGCTACGAAGGGGCAGGCGCAGATGTCCAACGTCGCGGTCGATATGAACATCTGGCCCGTGTCGAAGGCGTACGAGACAGCGTATACGCTGTTCGCGCAGACATGGAACAACCCCGCCGCGAGCGCGATGGACAAGAAGGCCGCCGCCGCGACGTTCTCGAATACGATCACCAACCTCACGCGGTCGCCGGGCCTCGATACGGCATCCGTTACGATGCTGCAGGCCGATGCGGCGCGCGCCCTTGGGCAGGACGCGGGCGACAGTCCGTCGTTCGGCTCTCAGGTGCTCGGGCATACCGCCATCACGCCGGAGATTGCGCAGAGTGTCGCGTATCAGACGAACGCGGAACTCGCGATGCAGCAGAACCCTCTCGCCTACAAGTACGCGAGCGTGGACAAGAACGGCAACTTCGATCCGACGGGCCAGAGCCCTGTGGGCATCGTGCCGATCGGCGCGATCCCTGCGGACGCGGTCTTCGTCGCGATCCCGGGCCTCAGCGGGGCCGCGCGCATGGTCGCGATCCAACCGCACGACGTGAAGGTCAACGATCCGAGCAACCCGGACGCGGCCCCGACCGTCGCCGGCAAGGTGCTGACGTATCAGGTCGGCGGTCAGACGATTACGCTGTACCGCTACTCGGACGACAAGGGCGCCCCCCACTGGACGGCACGCAACCCGTGGGTCTCCGGCTCGACGGGCAGGACTGACTCCAAGACTGGCGATGTCATCATGACGCTGCCGAATGCGGCCGCAGATGTCGTCGCGCAGGCCAAGGCGTTCGAGAAGACGTACGGCGTCAGCGGTCTCGCCGAGCGCGTGGCCGCCGTCAAGGACAGCTTGGACCCGAGCGCGACGGCCAACGGTACGGCCTATACGTATACGGGCACGAAGGCTACGGGCCACGTGCAGATTACCTACACGCCCGGTAAGGGCTTCACGATGACGAGGTCTGATGTCTCGCGCAATTCGACGGGTCAGGAGGTGCTTAGCGGTGGCGTCACGACAGCCCTCGGCTTTACCCCGACCGGCACGCTGCTGCAGGGCGCGGTCGCGCCGAGCGCGTATGTCGGCGGGAGCACGATCCCGGGCGTCTACGACTCGCCGGCCGCCGCATCCGTTGACGCGATGGCGAGTTCCGCCATGTCGGGCGGTCAGATCGGGGCTCTCGCTCAGGACCCGAATTTCCAGCACGCGTTCATGCAGCAGACGATGGAGAACATCGGCACTGCCAACCCGTTCGACCCGCGCGTGGTTGCGGCTTGGGATAGCGCGACGCAGCGCGCGACGAAGGCCGAGGGCGACACTCGGCTCGGCTACGGTAGCCCGACCGATCGTACTGACCTCAACTATCCGGGCGTGTCGATCGTGAATGACCCGACGAAGACGACGGCCAATATCACGTTTGGCGGGCAGACCTTGAAGCTGCCGGGCCTGCCGGCCTACCTCAACAATGCGCAGGGTCAGGCGCCGAAGATCGACATCAACAACCCGCTCGCGTTCGCGGCTACCGGTTTCCTGCGACAGGTGCTGGGCATTGGCGGTATGCCGGCGCCGACGCAGCAGCCGACGGCCGATACGCGCGCCGGCTATGGTACCGTGACGCAGACGCCGATGCCGACCGTCACGCCGACGCCGGGAGTCAGCGTTACCACCTCGCCAGCATCCGTCTCGACGTCGTCGTCCACGTACGGCGTTCCGACGCCCGGTAAGACCAAGCAGATCGGGACCGCATGATCGATCCCGTCAAGACGCCGTCGCTGCCGACCGAGATGGGCTCGTTGCCGGGCGGAACACAGACCTCCGCTGGTGGCGACTGGGCGAGCATGTCTGAGGAGGAGCGCTACGCCGGCCATAACTGGATTTGGGACAAGCTCGGTCGCGGCCTGTTCGGCGCTCAGGAGAACGCGCAGGCCGACCCCGGCCTACTCGGCGGCATTCCCATTGTCGGCGACATCGCTCGCGCGCCCGGCGCTATCATGCGCGGCCTCTTCGATGCGGGCGGCGTAGCCGTCGATAACGCTATTGTGAAGCCGCTGGCGACACTCTTTGGCAACCTGCCGTCTGTCAGCCACCTGACCGACAACTACGGCCTTGGCAATGGGGACATGACGACTAGCGTCAACTGGCGGGACCCGAAGTACGCGGCGAACGCCGTCGGTGCCGTCTCTCTGATGAATGATCTAGTCACGGAGAACGGCAGCACGAATATCGCCAAGCAGTTCATGGTGCTCGGTCAGTGGCAGAAGCAGAATGACCCCGAGGCGTTTGCGAACTGGCAGCAGGCGCAGACGGAGGCGAATGGCAACACCATGCACGCCGGAGAAATCCTGTCAACGTACCTGAAGCACTACGGCGTGGTCTACAACGATATGACGCCGACGGGAGTCGAGGGCTACTTCGACGTCGCGCCCGAGTTGGCCTACGGCTCGGACGGCTCGTTCGGGCAGGGCCTCGCGAATGGCCTCGAAACGATCATGACCGGCCAGCGTCACGTCGAGCGCGCCGTGAGCGAGCATATCGGCTCTCAGTCCGGTCTGCGCAACGAGCAACGCCTGTCGGGAGGCCGGCCCGAACTGGGTTCGCGTCTCGACGACCTGCTGGCGCGCGAGCAGAAGGGCCTGCCCATGACCGACGTCGAGCAGCTAGCGCTCGACGGCCTGAGCAAGGAGGACTGGACGCCGGCCCACGCGATGAACTGGCTCATCACGCACGGACAGGGCTACTCGTCCGACCCCATGTCGCAGCTTGCCGCGAGCATCGTGCTGGACCCCACAATGTGGGCCTCGGTCGGCGCGATGCTGCCGGGGAAAATCGCGCTGCGGGTCGCCATGGGCGTGAACACGGTCGAGTCCGCTACGCGCCTCGGACGCGCCTATCAGGCGATTACGAAGGCGGTCGGCACGAGCGTCATGGCCGTGCGCGCCGATCCGATCCTCGGACCAATCTCGAAGGTGGCGCGCACCGTCGTTGACCCCCTCAGCGCGCTCCCGACGCCGAAGGGCATGGCGAAGCTCGACGTTACGACGGCGGCCGGGCTGGAGGGCTTCAATCGCGGTCTCGGGGCCGGTGCGCTGAAGAGCGCTGCGCAGCGCGCGCGACGCCTTGCCGGTGACGCGGGTATGGAGACCTTCAACGAGACGACTGGCGTGTCCGCGATGAACCAGACCCGCAAGTGGGCCGTCAGTTCGATCGTCGATAACCTGCTGCATATCGCTCAGCAAGCGGACGTGCCCATCGAGGCGCGCCAGTTCATCTCCGAGGACGTCGTCCAGCAGACGATGAAGAACGCGCCGAAGGACGCCGTCAGCCGTATCGCCGACTTCGTGTATCGGAACCGCAAGTACTGGCTGTCCGGCATGGAGAAGTCGTCGCTGGCGGAGCGCTTCGCGAAGACGCTGAATGTCCCCATCGACATCGCCAAGCGCGAGATTGAGTCCATGGGGCCGGATGAGCTTGCGCTGTGGCACCAGAACTCGTACTCCAAGGCCTTCACGGACTTCATGGGCGCTGTTGGAGCCGTGCCGGAGGGGGAGTGGGGTAAGTTCGCGAACCGTGTTGACGACCTGTCGATCCTCAACCCCCATCAGATTGACAGCGTGGCCGCGGCCACGCTGCACTCCGACCTGTCGGCCCTGCTGAACGGTGCCGGCAAGGCGAAGGGTAGTCCGGCCAAGGCGATCAAGGCGTGGAACGAGGCGGCCGACAAGTACGATATCATCGAGAACCTTGGGCGCGTGACGGGCGGCGGCCGTAACGTCATGGAGCGGCGCCTCAACGCACTGGACGCTGTTCTGCGTCAGGGCCATCTGCACACTGCGCTCAACCTCAGCGAGATGAAGGGCCTGCCGAACGCCGTCAAGGGCTTCGTCGAGGCGTGGACTGATAGTGAGGGCAAGCCGATGTGGCGTCTGGGCTTCAAGCCGTCGGCCGAGATGGCGACCGGGCTGCTGCATGATGATGCCGGGAAGTTGATGGCCCGCTTCGAGCCCACTATCGACAACGTGACGACCGCTATCCGCAAGCCCGTGCGCGGTACGCCCGTGCAGGACGTTCTCGGCCGCATCGTCCCGGGCGTCGTCAAGGAGTCCCGCTTCACGAGGGCGCTGTCGCAGGCGCGTGACGCCATGGAGGTTGCGGTCGATACATCGCGCGACATGGTTTCCGGCGAGCGCATCATGACCTCGATGGAGCAGTCGTTCGTGTCCCAGCTTCGCTCCATGGGGCTGCCGTCGCGCGCGGCGAAGGGCCTGTTCAAGATGACGCGCGAATTCACTCAGGATCGCGGCTTCACCATCGCCGGACTGACGCCGGACGATTTCTTCAAGGTGGCCGAACCGCAGCTTCGCGATCTTGTGGACGCGAACGTCATCAAGCGCGACATCTATCAGGCGCTCGTGCGCTCTGCCGGCGGCGATCTTCGCCTGCTCGGGATTACGCCGAGCATCGCCAATCGCGCGCGCGTCGCGCTTGCCGCACGCGGCATGAACGGTCCCGTCGCGACACTGACCGTCGAGATGTACAGCAAGTTCCGCTACGCCCTCAACCCGACCTTCTTCATTCAGGCTGTCGCCGATGCGCCGTGGTTCAACATGTACCGCGGCCTCGGGCCCATCCTCCGTGGCGGTCGCGCGCTGACGGAGAGCGCGTCTATCCGCGAAATGAAGATCATCAATGACACGCTCGGGCACACGGGCCTGTACCGCGACCTCGCGGCCGACATCACGGATCGTGCCTATACCGTCGGCTGGCAGGAGGCGGTGCGCGAAGGGCTCGGCAATATGCCGGGAGTCAAGGAGGGTCTGGGTCAGCGCATCAAGAACGCGACGGGCAACATGATCCTCGCCAACGAGTTGAAGTTCATGAACTCGCAGATGGGGCGTGTCGTGTACGACGCGCTCGATCAGGCGCAGAAATTCGTCGAGGAGAAGATCGCTGGTGCGGCTACGGACGCGGAACGCGAGGCGTGGCAGAGTGCGGCGACCGATAGTCGCCTTATGCTCGACAACTACGCGGCTGACTTGCGGACGCGGCTGGGTCGCGCCGTCAACGATGAGGAGGTCGGCCGCCGCTACCTCGCCGAGATTATGGGCGACTCCACGCTGGAAAAGCGGGCGGCGGACGGTACGCTCGACTTCAGTGAGGTCTACGCGAAGGGCCAGTATCACCTGCCGACGACTGTCGGCCGGCTGATCGGGCTCGACAAGGACCTCGGCGCGCGCTCGCTCGGCCTCCCGAACATCAAGAATGCGGCCGACCTGCGCCGCGGGCTGGCCGAGGGCCGCGTGTTCATCGGCGACGTCGCTGACCTCATGAAGGAGAACGGGGTCCATCCGGGCCAGATCAAGCGCTTCACGGACGCGATCCAGTTCAACTGGCGCAAGTACTTCGATACCCTGCGCACCGACCTCGGCATGACGCAGTACGAGATGTCCGGCATCGAGGACCTTGTCACGCGCGAGGCCCGCGCGATGAGCATGGACCCGATCGACTATCTGACGCAGGTGAAGTCGGTCACGGCCGGCGGGATCAGGGGCGTGGACGGCCTGACAGTCCCGATGCAGCGCATCCTTGCCGCCATGCGCCTGTCGGACAAGGGCGAGATGACGGTGGCGAAGGCGGCAGAACTCGTGCTCGACAACATGCACCCCTCGATGAAGGAGCGCCTGCTGGCGAGTTTCGAGCAGGGGATCACGGGCCGTGGCGGCATGATCGAGCAGGCGCAGGCTGCCGGCGACAAGGCCGCGATGCGCGACCTGAACAAGACTGTTGAGCAGCTTCGTGGCGGCTGGGCTCCCGGCTCGACCCAGAGCTACATTGACGCCCTGCGCGAGCGAGTTACGACCGGCGTTCCGCACTCGAACCCCGAGGTCGAGCGCGCCTTCCGCTACTTCAGCGACTACGTCCAGAACCTGAACCCGAAGGTGCTGGCTGGCGAGCAACTACGCGAGGTCGCGGACAGTATCCCGGTGGCCGGCTCCTCGCCCTACGACATGACGCAGCACGTCCTGATGAACGCGCTGGAGACGAACTTCCGCCTGCAGGAGCGGGACGCGATCCGGCTGGCCCACATGCCGCTGGAGCGCTCTGTTCTGGACCGCTCGATCAACCACCCCTTCTTCGGGATGTACCCGTCGAGCTACTGGTGGGGCAAGGTTATCCCGGAGACCTTCAGGTTCATCGCCTACGAGCCGTTCGGCATCCACACGACGCTGGGCGCCGAGACCTACTACAAGGTCCAGCAGAACATCGCCCTGCAGTCGCAGTACGATGATCGTCTGGCCGCCTTCTGGAAGACGCTGGGCAAGAGCGCCATCATGAGCGCCTTCAGCTACCTCTCGCCCGGCATGCCGTGGGAGGACATGAAGTCGAGCCTGCCGCCCTACATGCGCGTGCTCGCGAAGGACGGGTTCGACTTTACGCAGATGGCCCAGAAGGAGTTTGATACCATGTCGCCGATGCGCTTCGTCAGCCACTTCCTCGAAGCCGGCGCTGAGGTCGGCGATATCGTTGGTGGCGCCTTGACGCCGTCGGACGCGGCCCCGACCCTTCCGCCCCTGACCGAGCAGGCCCTGACGGGCATCGCCCAGACGGAGCCGTCGGGTACCCCGGTGGCCCCGCTGCCGGCAGCCGGCGGGCCCGTGAAGGGCTACGCGCTCGGGCCGACTCTGGAGGAGTCAATGGTGGAGCTACAGAAGGCGTTGTCAGGTCAGTGACCGGGATGATCCCGGAAGGGCTTGACACGCAGAAACGAAAGGACTAGGGTGTAAACGCACATGAGCGACGCGGAGAAGGATCAGGACACGACCCCTGAAGATACGGGCTCGGAAACGACCCCGGATGAGAAGGGCTCAGGTCAGGACGAAGCTCTCGCCTCGGCCCGTAAGCGACAGGCTGGTGCGGAAGCCGCACGACAGGCCGCGGAGGCCAAGGCCGCTGATCTGCAGAAGCGTCTCGAAAAGTTCGAGGCGGACAACCAGACGGCAGCGGAGAAGGACCTCTCGGAACTGGCGCGGATGACGACACGAGCAGAGGCAGCCGAGAGAAGGGCCGCCGAAGCGGAGGAGAAGGCCAACGCCCGTATCCTCGACGCACGGTTCCCCAATGCTCGGAAGGAGCTTCCCGAGGTGACCGATGAGGTCAGGCTCGCGAAGTTCGAGGCCATTCTGGCGGATGCAGGTGAGGTCGAAGACACCGAACCTCCAACGCCACAGAGGCACAATGAGAGCAATGCCAGAAAGACGGAGGCCAAGAAGCCCGAGTCCCTGAAGGACATGGAGGCTCGCGTCCTAGCGACCGCCGTGCCTGAAGGCTGGTCATAAGCCTGCCCCGGGGCTTTCCGGGGACCTGAGAAAGAACAACTACCATGGCACAGACCAGTACCGCGACTGCGAACTTCAACAACATGTTGAGGCCGCTGATTGCGGCGAACTTGGAGGACCTGCTTAGGCAGGGTCTTCCCCACCTTCTCCCCGGGAACTTCATCCATGCGACTCACGTCGCCGGATCGACGGGTACCATGCGGTACACGAACATCCCGGACATCGTCGTTGACGACACCGAACTCGCGGCCTCGCTGGTCGTGACTGAAGGTCTGCCCAACGCGGCGGCTGCGCTCGCGTTCGGCAACGAGGAATTCGCGACTCGCCAGAGGATGAAGACCCTGTCCTTCACGGACGTGGCCCTTCTGGAGAGCCCGCAGAAGCTCCTTGTCGTGGGCGCCAACCGGCTTGCCCGGTACGTCCTCGAACTCGGTGAGCGCATCGCGGCCAACAAGATCGGTGCCGGCACCAACGTCTTCCGCTCCGGTGGGCAGGGGACGCAGGCGGCCCTGCTTCCGACGAACGTGCTCACGGGCTCGGACGTCAAGCAGGCTGTTGCCCGGCTGAAGGCGGCGAACGTGCCGACCTTCGATGACGGCTATTACAGGTCGATCATCAACCCGCTGGTCCAGTTGGACTTCATGCTCGACACTTCGGTCGGCGGCTGGATCGACGCGAGTCGGTACGCTGGTTCCGCCCAGTTGTTCGAGAGTGAGATTGGCCGCTACGCTGGCGTTCGCTTCATGTCCTCTTCGGCAGCCTTCAAGACGGCGGCCGTGGTTGGACCTGTCATCGCGGGCGCGGGCGCGGCGATCATCGCGGCGACCGATACCTTCACCTCCACGAACCCTCACCTCCTGCTCACGGGTAACCGTGTCAAGGTCGTGTCGATCACGGGTGGTGCGGGCCTTGTTGCAGGCACGACCTACTTCGCCATCGTGACGGGCGCCAACACGTTCAAGTTCGCGACGACCCTCGCCAACGCGAAGGCCGGCACGGCAATCGACGTGACGACCGACTCCTCGGCGCAGTCCACGACCTACATCTCCGACATCTTTAGCACGACGGTCTTCGGACCCAACTTCTTCGCTGTCGGCGACTGGGCGAACAACGAGACCTTCCTCACGCCTCCGGGTGGGCATGATGACCCCGGTCATCAGTCGGCCCTCCTGACGTGGAAGGGCTGGATGGACGCGGCGGTGATCGGCGAGATGACGAACATCGCGGGCGTCGTCTCTCCCTCTCGGTACATCCGTATCGAGTCGGCGGCCTCGCTCGTCTAACCTCTAGCCGGGTAGGTCCCGGCAACGCTTTCCACCGAGCCCGGTCCTCTAGCGGTGGGGGACCGGGCTCTTGCTATACTCGGGGCAGGCCCGTATACTTTGAGGCCGAAAGGAGTTCCATGGCAGTACCTACCACGCACAAGAGGAACAGCAAGTTCCTGATCTCGACGGATCAGTGCCCTCGATGCGTCCACCTGATCTCCCAGCACGATGACAGCCCGCCCCGCTGCAATGGCATTGCGCCGGGCTACTCGGCGGGTCAGCCCGGCGGACGTTGCTCCTGTGTTCTGCAGGACGTCATCGACGCTCGACCGGTCGCGTAACCCATGCCCGACGCTTGGGCGTCTCGTCGCTTCGCGCGTCTCGCGGCCGAGGATGCCGCACGTGAGTCCGTTCTGGCCGCCGAGAGGCAGGCTGCCGAGGATCAGGCGGCGCTGGAGGCTCGGCTCAAAGGCGATCCCGGTGAGAAGGGTGATCCCGGACGCCAAGGCGATCCCGGACCCAAGGGTGATCCCGGTCGGGACGGTGATCCCGGACGTGACGGTGATCCCGGGCGCCAAGGCGATCCCGGTGAGAAGGGTGATCCCGGGCGCCAAGGCGACCCCGGGCCCAAGGGTGATCCCGGTCGTGATGGCGATCCCGGTGTGCGGGGCCTGCGAGGTGAGCCCGGCATCTACGTCACCAGCGCTACCTTCGAGCATGACTCTGGACATCGGATCAGCGCCGTAGTAGAGTTGCTGTCGGACGGTTCGACAAGGACACGACGCGTCGTCCGCAATAAGGCCGGAAGGCCCGTGTCGCTGGAGACTATCTGATGGCGAATGACTGGGACACCCGAGGGAGGAATGTGGCGCTTGATGCCGTCCTCGCGCAGGTGACCCGGCTCGCCCTTCACACAGGAGACCCCGGTGCGGCCGATACGGCGGCCAACGAGGTTGCCGGTGGAGCGCCCGCCTACGCACGCAAGGCCGTTGCCTTCACGGCAGCGGCGGGTGGCGCGGCCAACCCCACGGCGGACATTCCCTTCGATGTTCCGGCCGGAACCATCTCGTGGGTCAGTGGCTGGAATACGGCCGGCACCCAGCGCTACTTCAAGAAGGACGTGACCGACGAGGTCTTCGCGGCTCAGGGTGTTTACACGGTCAAGGCCTCCGCCCTCTTCGACTGGAACGATCCATAATGGCTGACGGCATTGCTTATCATGACACTCGAACACCGTTCATTGCGGCCGACATCGCCGCAGTGACTCTGGCCGCGACCGCCAAGGCGCTGTATCCGGCCAACTCGTTCCCGCCGCTCGGCGCGGGCTACTTCCAGCAGTTCGTCGGGAAGAAAATCCGCATCAAGATGTTCGGGCGGATCACGACTGCCGCGACGCCCGGCAACGGCTCGTTCGACATCTACTTCGGTACCGGTGCGGACGCTAACGGCACGATCCTTGCATCGAGTGCCGCCATCGCCCTGCTCGCGAACCAGACCAACCTCTCGTGGACGCTTACGATCGACGTCACCGTGCGCAAGCTAAATGACGCCTCGAACGGCGCACTGCTTGTCACGGGGATTGCCCACTTCAACGTAGCCGTCATGGCTTCCACTACCCAGCCGATGCTGATCCCGGCCTCAGCCGCAGCGCAGGTGGCAGTAGACCTCACCACCAGTAACATCATCTCCGTCCAATTCAAGCGGTCGGGCTCGACAGTGGAGACGATGCAGGTTCACGACATGACCGTCGAGCCCCTGAACTGAGGAGGATGCGATGAGCCTTGCTTCTGACTACGCCGCCACCCAAGCCACAGCAGCGGCCGATCTCGTGAATGCCAATGCTAGTGCGCCGCCGTCGTTCGTCGGCCCAAACGGGCGAGCCGAGGTAACGAACACGGGCAATCTGCGGGTCATCCCCACGACTCAGGGCAACCTTGAAATTCCGCCTGCTGCCGCGCTCGCATTGGCGCAGTGGATCACGGACACCTTCAGCTAAATGTCGGCTCCCCGGCCGAAGCCACTGCTGATCCGGCTCTCGATCAAGGAGGGCCATCGTAAAGCCACCGGGTTCCTGATCCCGGTCCAGCATCCGGCAACCATTCTGGACTCCCGCGAGGGAGTGTTTACGGTCACGGGCGGTGGGGTCATCATCGCGACTGCCCAGAAGGGTGCGTCTGTCGCCCCGGCCGTAACAGGCGGTGGGGTCATCGTCGTCAACGGCCTGAAGACGGGACTAGCTGCGGTCACCGTCACGGGCGGCGGCGTTATCTCGATCGCCGGGCAGAAGGGTGCGCAGGTAGTCGCCACAGTAACGGGTGGCGGTGTCACCCTGATCGACTTCAGCAAGGGCGCGGCAGTTTACGACCTCGTCGTCACGGGTGGCGGCGTGGTTACCATCGAGGCCTCGGCGCCCGATCAGGAGTCGGTAATCGAGATCGTCTTCGATGAGGGCGGCCGCGCTCCCGACGACTTCCTCGACTACGATCTGGCCGATGACGACGATGCGGTGATGGACTTGTACGCCCTCACGATGTAAGCTGCTGACGTGGATACCCTCAGCGACATCATCTACCGGGGCTTCAAGCTCAACGATGCCAACCTGCAGGTTGACGCCGCGCGCGGTATCGGCAAGGGCATCACCGGGTCGGTGGTGGACTCGTGGGACTTCAGCGAGGTGGACATCGTCCAGTATCTGGAGAAGCGCTCCCTGCAGGACGGCAGCGACGCTGGGGACGTCTTTCAGGGCGTGCGCCGCCTGCGCATGGCCGGCACGCTCTACAGCAAGTCGCGGGCCCTGCTGTACGACTCCTTCTGGAGCCTGATGGCGACTCTCAGCCCCGTGCTCGCGCAGCGCGAGTCGCCGGCCGACAAGGGCTACCTGCCCCTGTATTTCTCGACCCCGACGGCGCGGACCGGTAGCACCGATTACCCGGGCGCCGTGATCGCCCTCCGCGTGCTCGCGCTGCCGCGCGCGAAGCAGCTTGTCTGGCAGCGGGATAATCAGGGCGGTCAGGCCGGCGACTCGCTCGCGATCCCGTGGCAGGCGACTTTCCTGATGAAGGACCCCCTGATCTACGCGCAGGACCCGCAGGACATCAGCCTGTCGGGAGGCGGCACCGTCGCCGGCAACTTCAACAACCGGGGCAACTACCTCTCCTACCTCAACGTCCTCGCCGTGGTCGGGGCGGCCGCCGGCTCGCTCGCCATTACGGCCGGCGGGGCCACGCTGCTCATCACGATCCCGGCCTCGACCGGGAACCGCAACGTCATCTACGACGGCAAGGAGAAGGTCCTGACTATCGTGGAGGGCGGCATCGAGACGGTGCGCTACGACCTCCTGTCCCTCGGTACGGCCCAGACCCACCCGCAAATCCCGGCCGGGGCTAGCTCCTATACGTTTACCTTCACGGGCGTCTCGGTGCAGGGCGGCTCGCACGCGTGGTACTGGGAGACGTATGCCGCTTGATGTAGGGCTCGTGGCGGAGTAGGATAGATGCGAAATGACGACGTACGCGGAGCTTCAGGACAAGGCGGGCCGGGCGCTACAGGACCCTGACCATCAGACGTTCGAGCCGCAGATGGTGAAGGACATGCTCGCGGCCGGCTGGAGAGAAATTGGTCAGTACGCGCCCGAACGGTTCCAAGAGGACCTGACCCCGATCGCCGACACCCTGTCCTACAGGCTCCGTGCGGCCGAGTTCCCGGACGCTCCGAACGATGACATCGAGGTCTACAAGGTCGAAATCTGGGACGCCTCCGTGACGCCTAACCTGCCGCTCCGCTTCTTGGAGCCCCAGTCATCGCACCCGATGGCCCTGACTTACTCGCAGGTCGGCTGGCAATTCTGGAACGGGTCGCTCTACCTGCCGAACCGGTACGTGGACTTCATCGGCGGGCACGAGACCAACTACATCATCCGCGTCTGGGGCTACAGCCCGTGGGCGATGCCCGTGAACGACTCCGACGTCGTGCCATTCAGCGCCGGCATCGAGGAGGCCCTTCTCGTTTACACCCACATCGAGGCTATGCGCCGCCTCCTCGCTAACCGCGTGCTGTTCACGCAGTGGCAGACCCGCTCGAACAACACGGACGTCACCCCTGCGGCCCTGATGAATGACAAGAGCATTGCGCAGGACGAGTGGCGCCGGCTGGCCCGGTCGATCTACGTCCCGCGCGAGGCTCCGTGAGTCAGGTCAAGGTCTTCGCATGTACCATCAGCGCCCCAGTTCGGGTCACCGACACCGGCACCCTCGGGCAGGGCGACGGCGGCTCTAACCGCCTGTTCGTCGGCCGAAAGGGCGCCTCCGGCACGCGCCGCAACTTCGACTCGTACCTGCAATTCGCGCTGGACTGGACCGACGTCAAGTCGATCACCTCGGCCGTCCTGACGCTGACGACTGACGACGGCCTGTCGGGCGACCCGAGTTGGCCCCTGCCCGGTGCGGGCGACACGCCATCCATCTCCGTGCGTAAACTGACTGATGGCTTCACCGAGGGCAACAACGCGGACGGGGTCTGGGACGGCAGCGACTACACGCCGGCCGGCTCTACCACCTCGGGCGCCGTCAACGGGAAGGTCATGTCGAAGGTCCCCAACGGGCAGACCGACATCGACATCACGACCATTGTACGCTCATGGGCGCCGGCCACGGTCTCCGGTGGCGGCAAGGGCGCGAACTACGGGATCGCCCTCTGGGGCGCGACCTCCGGCTACGGCTGGGCCGGCTGGAGTCGTCACGCGGCCTCGAACCTACGCCCCTTCATCACCCTGACGTACGAGCTTGGGCCGACGACGCCGAACGTGCCGACGAACCTGTCCCCGGTCGGCAGCGTGGCCTCGATCGGCGCGTTTCAGGGCGACTTCACGGACCCCCGACCGACCGACACCCTGTCCTCCACCTACGTGCAGGTCTACGCGGACTCGGCCGTCAAGAGCGGCGGGGCTACCGGTGACGATCACATCAACGTCACGGCGCACGGCTACAAGGTCGGGCAGGAGGTCTGGTTCCACAGCCTGACGGGCGGCGTGGGCCTGTCGCTCGCGGTCCCCTACTTCGTGAAGCAGGTTGTCAGCGCTAACGCCTTCACGGTAGCGCTCAGCCCCGACGGATCGGTCGTCAATGTTTCGACGGTCTACTCCGCGCTGACGGTGGCCTCCCCGCTCTGGGCGCTGACCAAGGCGGCCTCGAACACGGAGGTTATCAACGATCGCTTCAACGTCGTCCCCGAAGACCTGCTCGTGTTCGGTACCGTTGGGGCCGGCGAGCGGGTTGTCATTGGACTCGCCACCATCAAGGTCCGCACCCAGTACAAGTGGCGCGCCCGAGTCAAGGATCAGGAGGCCATCTGGTCCGGCTTCACGGCCCTGACGTCCTTCACCGTGACGAATAACGATCCGACCGCTCCCGTCCTTCTGTCGCCGAACTCGACGTACGCCAGCCTCAATGGCGTGCTCTTCAAGTCGGGCACCTTCGTTGACGCCGACAGCGACGCGATGCTCGCGTTTCAGGTCCAGCTTTCGGCCTACGGATCAGGCGACGCGCACTGGGACGATGCGAGCTTCATCAAGTGGGACACGGGCAAGCGCTACGTGGCAGCCGGCTCGACCTTCTTCTCGACCGGATATGGCGGCATGGACCTGCTCGCCGGAACGTACTACTGGCGGGCGCGAGTGTGGGATAGCCTCGATGGCGTGTCCGCGTGGAGCTACACGTCGATCATCCTGACGGCCGACTTCAACGCGGACCCGGGCTCGCAGACCTCCATCCAGTTCGACCCGCACGCCCCGTGGCGCGTGCGTATTCGCGAGATGGCCTACAACTCGCTGGCCTCGACCACGGGCGC
>JBGPBZ010000005.1:0-46739 GCA_041481535.1 Dehalococcoidia bacterium
CGAGAAGGCCACGCGCGAGGCGTTCCACGGCGACTGCATCGAGCCTGACTATGGTGAGATCTGCCGGCAGATCGGCGCGAACCACGGCATGGAACTGGCGCCGGAGCAGGCGGCCGAACTGTGGGACACGTGGAACCTCGGCGGGCTGTTCCTCGGACGCGAGCTGTTCCCCGATGTGCCGGACACGCTGGCCGAGCTCGCGCGACGAGGCTACCGGCTCGCCTCGATCACAAACCGCGGCTACGGCGGCGAGCGCTTCTGGGACGAGGTGCGCGAGTTCAAGCTCGACGAGATATTCGAGGACATCGCCGTCTCCTGCGACATCGGCTACTTGAAACCGCACCCGCGCATCTACGAGCACGCCCTCGCCAAGCTGGGGGTGGCGGCGGAGGAGAGCGTGATGGTGGGCGACAACATGCGCGCAGACGTCGAAGGCTCGAAGGCGCTGGGAATGACGGCCGTGTGGCGGAGGCCAACGCTCGACGATCCGGTGGAAGCGACTGAGGACGAACCGGAGATCACCGGCCCGGTGCAGCCGGACTACACGGTCCGCAACATCTCGGAGCTGCTGGAGCTGGCGATTTTGCGTTAGACGTGCCCCAATACGCGGTGCGGGATGTACGGCTCCTCGAGGGGCTTGATTTCGTCCGGCGTTAGGGTGATCTCAGTCGCGGCGATCGCTTCTTCCAGCTGGTACATCTTGCTCGCGCCGACGATGGGTGCCGTGATGCCGGGCTTGTGCAGCATCCAGGCGAGGGCGATCTGCGCCGGCTTGACGCCGCGTTCGTCGGCGAGTTGTTCGACGGCGGCGAGCACCGCGAAATCGGCTTCCGAGTAGTACATCGCGTGCGCGAAGTCGTCACTCTTGGCGCGGGCCGTCTCGCCGGACTTGCCCTGAGTGCGGTTCCCGGCGAGGAAGCCGCGCGCGAGCGGGCTCCACGGGATGACGCCGACACCCTGGTCGATGCAGAGCGGGATCATCTCGCGCTCCTCTTCGCGGTAGACGAGGTTGTAGTGGTTCTGCATCGCGACGAATCGCGCCCAGCCGTGTCGCTCCGACGCCGCCAGCGCGCTCGCGAACTGCCAGGCGTACATGCTCGACCCGCCGATGTAGCGCACCTTGCCGATGCGCACGAGGTCGTTCAGCGCCTCCAGCGTCTCCTCGATCGGCGTGTTGGGATCCCAGCGGTGGGTCTGGTACAGGTCGATGTAGTCGGTACCCAGGCGGCGGAGCGAGTTGTCGATCGAAGCGAAGATGTGCTTGCGGGAAAGGCCGCGTTCATTGGGCCCGCCGCCCATCGGCGAGAAGACCTTCGTGGCGATGACGACGTCGTCGCGCTTGGCGTACTCCTTCAGCGCGCGGCCGGTCACCTCCTCGCTTGCGCCTAGCGAGTAGACGTCCGCCGTGTCGAAGAAGTTGATCCCGGCCTCGAGGGCGCGCTTGTAGAAGGGCCTGGCGTCGGCCTCGTTGAGCACCCAGTCGCGCCAGTTGCTGCTACCGTAGGTCATCGTGCCCAGACAGATGCGGGACACTCGCAGGCCGGTGTTTCCGAGGCGTATGTACTGCATAGTCGAGCGCTCCTTCCACGATTCGAGGTAGTTGGGGAGCCCTCATTAGTGGCGAGACGGCTCCCCCGATATAATCGTAGGCACTATGAGCGAAGGCAAGCCTGCCGCGGCAGGCAAGTCTGCCGCGGCAGACGAGCGCACCCAGAGCCCGACGGCTAGAGGGCTGGATCACCGCGCGCTCAGGTACAGCGCTTCGATCGCGTATGACCGGCGGCTGTACCGTCACGACATCGCCGGCTCGATCGCCCACGCGAGGATGCTGGGCAAGCAGGGGATCATCCCGTCCGAGGACACCGACCTCATCGTGCGCGGGCTCGAAGAAATTCGCGAGGAGATCGACGACAACCGCTTCGACTGGCGCGAGGACCTCGAGGACATTCACCTAAACATCGAGGCCCGTCTGCGCGAGAAGATCGGCGACGCGGGCGCCCGCCTGCACACGGCCCGCTCCCGCAACGACCAGGTCGCGACGGACGTGCGCCTCTTCGTGATGGAAGCCTGCGATGACGTGATCGAGGGCATCCGCGACGTCGAGCGCGCGTTGCTCGAGCTCGCGACCGCGAATGAGGACGTCGTCATGCCAGGCTACACGCACATGCAACGCGCGCAACCCGTCCTGTTCGCCCACCATCTGCTCGCCTACTTCGGGATGCTGGACCGCGACGCAGGACGCTTTGAGAACGCCCGGCACTGCGCCGACGAATTGCCGCTCGGCTCCGGCGCGCTGGCCGGCGTGCCGTACGACATCGACCGCGAGTTTGTGGCACGTGAGCTCGGGTTCAGCCGTGTGTCGCGTAACAGCATCGACGCCGTGAGCGACCGCGATTTCGCCGTTGACTTTCACGCCGCCGCCGCCACCACAATGATGCACATCTCGCGCCTGGCCGAGGAAATCGTCCTCTGGTTCAGCGAGGAGTTTGGCTTCGTGCGCTTGCCGGCCGACTTTGCGACCGGTTCGAGCATCATGCCGCAGAAACGCAACCCGGACATCGCCGAGCTGGCCCGCGCTCGCACCGGACGGGCGTACGGCAACCTGATGTCGATCTTGACGACGCTGAAGGGCCTCCCGCTTGCCTACAACCGCGACTTGCAAGAAGACAAGCAGCCGCTCTTCGAGACGACCGACGTCCTGATCTCAACGCTGGAGGTATTCGCTGCCATGTTGCCGCGCCTGCAGGTCGATGCCGAACGCGCGGAGAAGGCAGCGAGCGGCGGCGGATACCTGCTCGCCACGGACGTCGCGGACTACCTCGTGCGGAAGGGTGTGCCGTTCCGGGACGCGCACTCCGTTGTCGCGGAACTGGTCCGGCATGCCGAGTCGCAGAAGAAGCCGCTGTCCGGCCTGACGCTGGAGGACTACCGCCGCTTCTCGCCGGAGTTCCAGGAAGACATCCTCGCGCTGGACGTGCAGACGTCGATCGAAGCGCGGGATGTTGTAGGCGGGACGGCGCCGGGGCGGGTGAAGGCGGCACTGGCGGAGGCGAAGCAACGTTTGGAGGCGGCGCGCTGAGGCAGATCAGGATCGCGCCGTCCATCGTCTCCGCTGATCTGTCGCGGCTGGCAGAACAGCTGCGCGAGTGCGAAGACGCGGGCGCGGACTACATCCACATCGACGTCATGGACGGTCAGTTCGTGCCGGCGATTACGATCGGCTGGCCGATAGTCGAAGCGATTCGCCGCAGCACCAACCTCGTGCTCGACGTTCACCTCATGGTCGTCGAGCCGGAGAAGCAGATCGGGCGCTTCATCGACGCGGGCGGCGACATTATCAACGTGCACGTGGAGGCGGCGACTCAGTTGCACCGCATCGTGCAAGAGGTGCACGCGCGGGACAAGAAGGCGGGCGTTTGCCTGAACCCCGGCACGCCGGTGACGACGCTCGACGCGATTCTGCCGGAGATCGAGCAGGTGATGGTGATGGCGGTGAACCCCGGCGCTTCCGGCCAGCGCTTCATCGAAGCCGCGCTCCCGAAGATCGAACACCTCCGCCGCGTGATCGACGAGAACGGCTACCGCGCGGAGATCGAAGTGGACGGCGGCGTTACCGTCGGCAACGCGCCGCGCTGCGCCGCTCTGGGCGCAGACGTTCTGGTAGCGGCGAGCGCCATCTTCAACGACAAGGCGTCGATAGGGGAGAACGTGCGCGGACTGCGTGATGCGGTGGCGGCGTTGAAGGCTTAGGGCGCGACCGGCGCTACTTAACGGTAGCGCGGAGGTTCTTCGTCGTCGTGCGGATGCAGCGGGTGCAGATCTTGATGCGGATCGGCACGCCGTCAATCACGAAGGTCTTGGCCTGGATGTTGGGCTTGTACGTCCGGTTCGTACGCGGAGCCTGGCGCTCCCAGCGACCGGAGTGCTTGTGCCGGATATTGTGCCCGAAGCCGGTCCTCTTATTGCAGACATCACACTTGGCCATAGTCGTACCTTTGCGGTGGGTTTAACTGAATACGGCGCGCCTGATAGAATTGCGCCGCGAGTCATGGTAACAAACACCGTTCCCTCGGGCAACACGGAACCGCCCCCCAGAAGCGCCCGCAGCACTCGCCGTCGCGATGATTGACCCCCCTGCCGTCACGTCTCTGGACGGCCCCGGCGTGCGCGACATGTTCGCCGCCGCCACGGCCTGGCTGGACCGCAACAAAGAGCAGGTCAACGCGATCAACGTCTTCCCGGTGCCGGACGGCGACACCGGTACGAACATGACCCTCACCATGCGCTCCACGATGGAGGAGGCCCAGCGCTGCGCCGACCCGGGTGCCGGAGCGATGATGGCCGCGATGTCCCACGGCGCTCTGATGGGCGCGCGAGGCAACTCCGGCGTGATCCTCTCGCAGATCCTGCGTGGCGCAGCGAGAGCGGCGAAGGGCGCGTCAACGCTCGACTCACGCGGGCTGGCCGCGGCGCTGACGGAAGGCTCGACCGCGGCGTATCAGGCGGTGACGAAGCCGACCGAGGGCACGATCCTCACGGTGATCCGGGAAGTGGCGGACGCTGCTACCGAGTGCGCGAACGGCAACTCTCCGCCGCTCCTGACGTTGCTCGAGACGGTGGCTGAGGCCGCGAGGGAAAGCGTTGCGCGGACGCCGACGTTGCTGCCGGTGCTGGCCGAGGCAGGCGTCGTCGATGCCGGTGCGCAGGGGTTGGCGGTGCTGATCGAAGGGATGCTCAAGCACCTGCGCGGCGAGGAGATCGAGGCGGCAGTGTCGTCGGCCGGTGCGGTCGAGCAGGAGTGGCTTACGGTGGTTGATCAGCGGCACCAGGTGGAGGCGTCGCCGTACGGGTACTGCCTCGAAGTGCTGCTTGAGGGCGACGAAATTGACGTAGCGGCGCTGCGGGAGGAGATGCTTGGCCTCGGCGATTCCGTTATCGTCGTCGGTGACGAGACGCTCGTGCGCATCCACGTACACACGGACGATCCGGGCGCTGTCCTGAGCCGGGGGACTTCGGTGGGCCAACTCGCGCAGGTGAAAGTCGACAACATCAACCGGCAGGCGGAGCGATTCGTCGCGATGCAGAAAGCGGCGCGAGTACCGATGCCGGTCCCGGCCAGTGCGATCTCGTGCGTCGCGGTGGCGCCGGGCGACGGGCTCGCCGAGGTTTTCCGCAGCACCGGCTGCGAGCAGGTCATCTCCGGCGGGCCGACGATGAACCCGAGCACCAAAGACATCCTTGACGCCATCGAGGCCTGTCAGACAGACGACGTAATCGTCTTGCCGAACGACAAGAACGTCATTCTGGCGGCGGAGCAGGCTGTCGGCATGACGCAGAAAAACGTGCGCGTCGTGAAATCGAGGTCGGCGCCGCAGGGCCTCGCGGCGCTGCTGGCGGTGAACCCAGAGGATGGCCTCGATGAGAACGCGGAGGCGATGGAGGCGGCACTCGGCGTGGTGCGAACGATCGAAGTGACGCGGGCCGCTCGCTCGACGAGCGTTGATGGTGTGGAGGTGGAGACCGGCCAGGCGATCGCCATCGTCGACGACAAACTGACGCTGGCCGCCGAATCGCCAGAGGACGCTCTCATCGAGGCGCTGCGCGGGCTGGCGGGGGGCGGCACGAGCCTGGTAACCATGTACTACGGCGCCGAGACGGCCCAGTCCGATGCGACTAGCCTTGCCGCTCGAATACGTGAGTCCTTCCCCGGCCACGAGGTAGACGTTGTGCGCGGCGGGCAGCCCCACTACCAGTACATCGCGTCTCTAGAATAGAGATCAGCGCGTGACGCGTTGGAGGCCGCGGGATGTCAGCACGCCCGACTTGGGATCGCTTCCGTCTCCCATGTACCAGATGAGTCCCCACTCCCACGGCTCGCCCGGGAGGTCGCTTGGGACTGATATGGTGTACGGAAAATCGGCCGACTGGCCCGGCTCAATGACACGCTGGGAGCCGCAGTCCAAGGGGTCCTCGCGACGCTCCCGGAATTCGAAGTCTGGAACGCCGACGGTCCCGCGTCCAATCTCAAGTGTGGCGATGGGACAAGGGTCGTCGAAAGTTAGCGGGAACGCGGTCTTGTTGGTCAACTTGATTGTGAAGTCGTAGCTTTGGCCCTCTGCCATCAGGGGCATGTCGACTGTCACGTCCACCGGATACGTTGGAAAGCCCGAATGAAAAAGATCCCTTGGCCAAAGGGACCCAAGGTAGACCGTCGTTCCGCACGAAGTGAATACGGGCACGTCGCTCTGGCTTTGATTAGCGGCATCCGGCGACTGCGTAGGTGTAAAAGCTCCAATGTTGGACAAGACAACTTCGCGCAAAGTCAGGCGGGGCTTTGGCTTGTCGCAGAACCCGGCGCCATCGTGGTTCGCCCAAGTCATCTCGAAGTAAGCGGTCTGAGGCGCCTCGGATATGGGCGTCGAACTTGCCGACAAGGTGGTTGGCACCGGCGTTAGGATCACTCCGTGGTATTCCGGGCAACTCAGGCCGGGGAAGCACACGGAACTGCGGACGCGACGAACATTGGAAGGGATTCCGCCTTCCTCCAGCACAACATCGGGGCTGCCGGAGACTGTGCACGGGGTGTCGGATTGGTTCGAGACGACGAATGCAACACTCGAAGAGGAGCTGTTGTACGGCTGCTCGTTGAACCATGTCACGTTGACCTCGGTCGCGCCGCAGGAGCGGACGAAAGCCGGATCCAGCGTGGCTATCGGGGTCGGGCCCACTGTCTGCGGTCCCGGCGGCTTTGGGAACTTGTCGAGAACGACGCTGAGAGGCTCGAGCGGTGCTACGGCTAGTTGCGTTCCGCAAACACGGATGTAGTCGATCGTTGGTTCTAGCGGAACAATCACCCGAGCGTGCGCTATGGTCAAGTCAAGATACTCTACGCGGGCAACTGGGTCGTCGCACTGCGAGGAAACGTAGGGTTGTCGCCAAAACAGCCAGGTCGAGGCCCCGTCACTCAGGTCAGATGCACTAATCTCGGTTGCGGCGCCCAGGACGACGGGTGCTTGTTCCGCGCAACCACCTTCGCCGGTGTCACAGGCGTCCGTGATGCCAGCCGGAATCGCCACTTGCCCCGGTCCGAGGAGGCGTAGGCTGGGACGCTCCGAGAGCAAGCAGTCCGTCGCGGATGTATTCGCGAGGAGGACTCGGGCCTGGAGATCCGGCCCGACGAGGGGGTGGACCGCCTCGAAAGCTCCCATGAGATCGGCGGACGAGCATTCGCGATCTGCCTGCGAGGCTGTCGTGGGAGTCGCTGAACTCGTCCCGCCTCCGCCGCGGGCCACTGTAAGAGCAATGATCGGCATGAGTCCGACGCCGATTAGGCGCATTAGCGCAGTTCGTGGTAGGGCGCGGTAAGTCACGCTGTTCTAGTAATGTCTGATTTGGCTTGTACGATACGTCAGTATACGCACGATTGAGGGATAGCGAGCGCGAGCCCCGCTGATATACTGGGCGGCGGAGGGCCCCCGCTTTGTCTATAGCTATCGTTACCGACACTACTTCCGATATCCCGCCGCACCTCGCTCACGAACTCGGAGTCTCGGTTGTCCCGCTCAGCGTCATCTTTGGCGAAGAGGCTTACAAAGAAGGCGTTGATATCACGCCGGACCTCTTCTACGAGCGATTGCAGAGCGCCAAGGACTTGCCGACGACGTCCGCTCCGTCTGTGGGAGACTTCCTGCAGACCTACCGCGAGGCGCTCAAGACGACCGACGAGATCATCTCGATCCACCTGTCGTCCAAGCTTTCTGCGACGTACGACGCGGCGTGCCAGGCCGCTGCACAGCTCGCGGACGAGGGCGCGCGGATCGATGTTGTCGATTCGCAGTCGATCTCCGTGGGCATGATGATCTTGACCGTAGCGGCATCAAAGGCGGCGCGCGAGGGCGCGACGCTCGAAGAGATCCGCAAGATCATCGACGGTATGATTCCGCGCCTCCGCATCTACATCGTGCTCGACACGCTGGAGTACGTGCGCCGAGGCGGACGGATCGGCCGGGCGCGCGCCTTTCTGGGCACAATCCTTCGTGTCAAACCGCTCTTGTCGATCAAAGAGGGAGAGGTGCATCCTGAGGAGCGGGTGAGGACGCGCGCGCATGCACTTGACCGGATCTTTCAGCTGGCCACGTCGTACCCGTCGATCGAGCAGATCGGCGTCGCCTACTCCACAAACGCGGAAGAAGCGGACGCAATGAAGCGCCGGTTGGAAGGCGCGCTCGAAGGGACAAAGGTCAGTATGTCGCGGCTCGGGCCTGTCATTGGCGTGCACGGCGGTCCGGGCGTGCTCGGCATCGGCGTCCTGGAGGGAGACCACTAGAGCTTGGCGAGTCCTCTCGAAGGGCTGAGCAAGGTACTCGCGCTGGAGCGCACCAAGAAATACAACGACGGTGCGGTCGTTGGTGGCATCGATTCGTATCTTCTCCGCTTCGTGCAGGACAACGGCGTCGAGAGAAGCCACCCGATCTCGCGCGTCCTCCAATCGCTCCCGCCCGGCGGTTATCGCGCACTTCACCCGATCCAGCGCCAACGCGTCATCGAGCAGCTGCTGTCGGCGGCGGAGAGCGGCCGGGGCGTCGTCCCCAAGGCGCCGCAAGCGACGGAGCCGAAACCGCCGGAGAAGATCATCCAGTTCCCGCAGAAGAAGGCAGCCGCTCGTAAGACGGCCCTGCCGAAGGAACCCGCGCGCGTCCTCGGCTCGCTCGATTCGCCGGTCAGCGTGCTCGGTGTGAGGCCTGCGGACGCGCAGAAGTTCAACCGGCTCGGCGTCAGTACCGTGCGGGATCTGCTGTTTCACCTCCCGTCGCGCTACCACGACTACTCGGAAGTGCGCCCGATCTCAGAGCTGCAGTTCGGCGAGGAGCAGACGGTGATCGGCACCGTCTTCGCTGCCGGCTCGAAGATGATCGGCCGCTCGCGCAAAGGTACGGAGGCGATCCTCAGCGACCCCAGCGGCACTCTGCGCGTGATCTGGTGGGGGCAGACCTACGTCGCGCGGCGGCTAAAGCAGGGCATGAAGGTCGCGCTCAGCGGCAAGGTCACGGAGTTCCGCGGCCGCATGCAGATGGAGAACCCGGAGCTTGAGATGCTGGAGGACGAGTCGCTGCACACTCGCCGCCTCGTGCCCGTCTATCCCAGCACCGAAGGCCTCTTCCAGAAGACGATCCGCACGGCGACGAGAGTTTCCGTTGATGCGTTCGCGCCGCGGATCGAAGACGCGCTGCCGGCGTCGATGCGCAAACGCCACAACCTGATGCCTGCGGCCGAAGCATTCCGCCAGGTGCATTTCCCGGACGATCTCGAGACGGCGGAGCGCGCGCGCGACCGCTTCGGCTTCGAGGAGCTGCTATACATCGAGCTCGGCGTCGTGCGGCGGCGGATGGAGTGGCAGGACGCCGGCGGCGCTCCAGCGCTCGTGCTACCGAAGGCGCAGCTCGACGGGTTCGTCGAATCGCTGCCGTTCACGCTCACCGCATCGCAGAAGACTGCGATAAGTGAGGTTCTCGACGACATCGGCGACGATACGCCGATGACACGCTTGCTGGAGGGGGACGTTGGCAGCGGGAAGACAGTCGTGGCGGCCGCCGCGCTGCTCGCAGCGGTTGCGGCTGGCCACCAGGGCGCGATCATGGCGCCGACGGAAATCCTCGCCGAGCAGCACCTGCGCACCTTTACGCGCATCCTTCAGCCGGATCGTGAAGGCGATGGGCAGGAAGGCCCGTGGTTCCAGGCCGCCGCGCCGGGCTACGTCGTGCTCAACCCGCCGTACATGGACAGGCCGGTGCGGGTGGCGCTTCTGACCGGCGGCTTGAAGGCGTCGGAGAAGAGGGACGCGCAGTCCGCCATCGCTGCGGGCGAAGTCGACATTGCCGTCGGTACGCACGCCTTGTTGCAAGAAGGCGTGTCGTTTCAGCGCCTCGGCCTGGCGGTTATCGACGAGCAGCACCGCTTCGGCGTGGAACAGCGGGCGACGCTTCGCGAGAAGGGCGGCAGTCCGCACGTCCTCGTGATGACCGCGACGCCGATTCCGCGCACGCTGGCCCTCACGGTCTACGGCGATCTCGACATAACGGTTCTCAACGAAATGCCGCCGGGCCGGCCGCCGGTGAAAACGTATCGCGTGCTTCCGTACCGCCGGCAAGAGGCGTTCGAATTCGTCGAGAAGAAGATCCGTGAAGGGCGCCAGGCGTTCGTCATCTGTCCGCTCGTCGAAGAGTCGAGCGCCGTCGAAGCCAAGGCTGCGGTGCAGGAGCACGCGCGCCTTTCGCGCGACGTGTTTCCCGATCGACGGCTGGGGTTGCTGCACGGACGCTTGGCCGCCTCCGAGAAGGAGTCAGTGATGCGCTCCTTCCGCGACGGTGAGATCGATATTCTCGTTTCCACTGCAGTCGTCGAAGTTGGCGTCGACGTTCCCAACGCAACCGTCATCTTGATCGAGGGAGCCGACCGCTTCGGCCTCTCGCAGTTGCACCAGTTCCGCGGCCGCGTCCGCCGCAGCGAGGAGCAGTCTTACTGCTTCTTGCTTTCAGACAGCCCGAGCCCGGAGTCAGAGGAGCGGCTGGCGATTATGGAGACCGTCGACAACGGCTTCGAGCTGGCCGAGCACGACCTGCGCTTGCGTGGCCCCGGCGAATACTTCGGCACCCGCCAGTCCGGCTTGCCTGACCTGCGCGTCGCCAAACTGACGGACATCGAGATGATCCGGGCGACGCGTAACGAAGCGACGGAAATCCTGAAGAGCGACCCCGAGTTGACCGACGCTGAACACGAGAAGCTGAGCGAAGCCGTGCGCAAGCTCTGGGATCGGTTGTCTTCGGAAGTCTCGTAGTTCGAATCGCACATATCTGGGCGCTGGTGTAGAATCGCCGGTAGAACCGCCGTCCCCGGTCATTTCGGGGACGGTTCGTGATTTTGGTGCAATGTGATTAAAGACGACATCGCTGATCTAATCGCGGGCGCGGTCAAACGCGCCCAGGATGCGGGCGACCTGCCGCCGGTTCCCATCCCCGACACGCCTGTCGAGCGCCCGCAGAGGCCCGAGCACGGCGACTACGCCACCAGCCTGCCGATGCGCCTTGCACGCTCGGCCCGGATGTCGCCGCTGGACATCGCCGGCACGATCGCGAAGCAGATCCCGGTGCATGGCCCGATCGAAGAGGTCGCCGTTGCGCCGCCCGGCTTCATCAATTTCCGCCTTTCCCGGCAATGGCTCGCCTCGCAGATCGACGCAATCATTAGCGAAGGGCTGGCGTTCGGAAACGTGGCGATTGGCAAGGGTCAGAAGCTCCAGGTGGAGTTCGTCTCCGCGAACCCGGTCGGACCGATTCACGTTGGAAACGGGCGTGGGTTGGCGCTCGGCGATACGCTTTCGCGCGTGCTGGAGGCGGCGGGCTACGAGGTTCAGCGGGAGTACCTGGTGAACGACGCCGGCACGCAGACGCAGGTCTTCGCAGAGACGTTGTACGCGCGCTACCAGCAGCTCTTCGGCCGCGAAGCGGACATACCGCAAGGAGGCTACCCGGGCGAGTACGTCATCGAGATCGCGGAGGCGCTCAAGCGAGCTTATGGCGACTCTCTGCTGCGCCCGCCGGGCGATTCCGCGCCGCCGGAAGTACACGACGTCGGCATCGAGCTGATGCTGGCAGACATCCGCAAAGACCTTGAGGCGATCGGCGTGCACTACGACAACTGGTTCTCCGAGCGCTCGGTCTACAGCACCGGCGTCTACGAGAAGACGATGGCTCTTCTGCGCGAGCGCGGCTTCGTTTCTGAGCGGGAGGGCGCTGTTTGGTTCGTTTCGTCCTCGATTGGCGAAGAGAAGGACAATGTCCTCGTCCGCTCCACTGGCGCACCGACGTACTTCGCGTCCGACATCGCGTACCACTACGACAAGTTCGTGCTGCGCGGCTTCGATCGCGTGATCAACGTCTGGGGAGCCGACCACCAGGGCCACGTCCCGCGCATGAAAGCGGCGGTTGGCGCACTCGGCGTCGACCCGGAGCGGCTCACGATCATCATCTACCAGCTCGTGACGCTGAAGCGTGGCGCGGAACTCGTGAAGCTTTCGAAGCGCGCGGGGGACATCGTCACGCTGCGAGAGCTTGTCGAAGAAGTCGGCGCAGACGCGGCGCGATACAACTTCGTTGGCCGGGCGGCGGACTCGCACATGGACTTCGATATCGAACTGGCAAAGGCGCAGAGCTCGGAGAACCCTGTCTACTACGTGAAGTACGCCCACGCGCGCATCGTCGGCATCCTCAATCAGGCAGCGGAGCGAGGTATCGACTACGCGGGCGGTGACGTGTCGCTGCTCTCCGAGGATGCGGAGCTTGCGCTGATACGCAAGATGCTCCGGCTGCCGGAGCTTGTCGAGTCGATGGCGGAGAGTCTGGAGCCGCACCAGCTGCCGTACTACGCAATGGAGATGGCGACGGCTTTCCACGACTTCTACGAAAAGTGCCGAGTGCTCCCCGCCTCAGACACAACCGGCCCTCCCGATCCGGGCGTAACGAAAGCGCGTCTCAAGCTGGTCTCCGCCGCGAAGGTCGTCCTCGCCCGCGCGCTCGACCTCATGGG
This sequence comes from Dehalococcoidia bacterium, assembly GCA_041481535.1. Classification (GTDB taxonomy): domain Bacteria; phylum Chloroflexota; class Dehalococcoidia; order SM23-28-2; family RBG-16-64-32; genus DATKKM01. The sequence goes on from JBGPBZ010000005.1 coordinate 12,583, forward strand.
CATGAGCGCGCCTGACCGGATGTAGCGGCCGCCATCTGTGAGCGAGCTTCCAACCAGTAAGAGCGGCCGCACCGCCTCAGACATCGCGCGTGACGCCGCCCGGCGCGCTTCGGCGATCACCCTCGATCGGTTTCACGACCTTGAGCGCGGCACTCCGATCACAAAGACTGTCAAGAGTCGCGGCAACTACCTTACGGAGACCGACCTCGCAGCCGAAACCGCGATCCTCGAAGTGCTTCGCTCAGAGTTTCCGGACTTTGCCGTGCTTTCCGAAGAGACGGCGGCGACCGTCGAGAACTGGGACCGCGGCTGGCTCTGGGTTGTCGACCCAATCGACGGGACGAGCAACTTCTCGCGCGGTATTCCGGCGTTTGCGGTGAACATCGCGCTATGCCACGACGGCGAGCCGGTGCTCGGCCTGACGCACCAGCCGGTGACGAGCGCCGAGTTCTTCGCGACGAAGGGCGGTGGCCTCTTCGTGAACGGCGAGCGCGCCACGGTCTCGGCGGTGACGGAACTATCCGAGTGCCTGATGGGCATCGGCCTCGGTTACGACTACGAACGGTCGAAGATGCTGCTCACTCTGCTCACCGAGATGTGGCCCGGCGTAATGACGATCCAGAACATCGGCTCGGCGGCGCTCGGGCTGGGCTACGTATCGAGCGGGCGCTTCGACATCTACGTGCACAGCCTCCTCTACCCCTGGGACATGGCCGCTGGCATCGTCCAGATCCGCGAGGGCGGCGGCCTCGTCCTCAACCGGCAAGGTGGCCCCGTCACCATCTACAGCGAAGGCATCATCGCCGGCGCTGTCAAGCCGGTGCGAGAATTTGCGGAGAAGACGCGGGAGATGCGCTGGCGCTCGCTACTACGCCCGCATGGCTCGGTAGAGCGTGATCGCTTCCGGGATGCCCTTCATGATCACGGGGCCGACTTCTTCGAACGAGACGCCCGGTATGGCGCGCGACATCTTTCCGGTGCAAGCCTCGGAGACCAGCACTTCACCCGGCGCGGCGAGATCAACGATGCGCGCCGCAACGTTGACGTCGTGGCCGACGAGATCGCGGCCGTGGCGGACCGGCGCGCCGAAGTGTATGCCGATCCGCACCCAGAGCGGGAAGTCGCCGCTGACCGAAGCCTCCTCGAACGTGTCCTGAAGGGCGAGCGCGGCCTGAACCGCGTCGCAGGGGTCGCCGAAGAACAGGAGGAACCCGTCGCCCAGGTTCTTCACGATGCGCCCCCGCCGGCCGATCTCCGCTCGCAGGATCTGCTCGTTCATCGTGATGAGCTCGACCGCAGCCTCATCGCCCTTGATAGCACAGAACTCCGTGAAGCCCGAGAGGTCGGTGAAGGCGATTGCGCCCTCTACCGTGCGTACCCTGGTGGCGGTGGCGGAGGTCATCGTGGCAGCACTTCGACCGAGCCCGAGATGCTGCTCGCCTTGATCTCGAAGTCGTCGCCCTGCTCCGCCTCCCTCCGCACGCGACCGGAGAGCGTCTTCGCCCGGATGTGCGGCTTCCTCCCCTGGTCGACCCTGACTGTGATCCGCCCGGAAATAGACTTCACCTCGACGTCGCCCTGGCCACCAACGCCAACTTCGACGTTGCCGCTCATCGTGTTGCCCTTGAGCTCGTGCGCCACGTGCGACGCTATGATGTGGCCGCTCTTCGTGTTCGCGCGGCAGCACCCGCCGCAATCGCCGACCTCGATGTGGCCGCTGATGCTGCGAATGTCGGCGTCGCCGTTCGTGTCGCCGATCGTGACGTGACCCGAGACGCTGCTCGCTTTCACGGAACCGAAGCGCCCGACAAGCTCAACGTGGCCGGAGACGCTGCCGACGGAGACGTTCATGCCGGTCGGGACGCGGATCTCCAGGTTCGTTGACTTGGACTTCGTCTCCATGACGTGCCCGTCGTCCGAGTTCTCGATGTATCTGTCCGGCGGGTCGATCTCGACGTCGGATCGGTCCTCGGCGATAACTCGCACTCTCGCCGAGACAGTCAGGACCTTGAGTCGCGCGCCCTGTGGAATCGGATATCTGGTGCCCATCGCAACATCAGTGTAGCTCTTGGTGCGCCTGCCACAAATGTGACCCGCGTCACTGTCTACTTGTTCTAGCGTGCGCTAGTCGCGGGCGAGCATGTAAAGACCAGCCGGACCGTACGGGCTTCCGTACGCCAGCATATAGATCTCCCCGTCCGCAGCCAGAACGAATTCTGAGACGTTGATGCTGAGCTTGCCGAGTTGCACTGGCGGAGAGTTGTCTCCCGTGTTGACCGCGTACATGTCGCCGCTGGCGAAGTCAGCGTAGACGTACCAGCCATAGAGTTCCGGCATATTGGATCCGCGATAGATGACTCCACCAATTACATCTTGGCGACCGCCGCCATGATCGTACTCCGCGCGCGGCGCTATGAATGGCCCGGTGCAGGGAAGGTTCGGGTAGTCGCCACCGTTCGCTGTGTCGTTGTGGTCGTGGCTGCCCTCCCGACAATCCCAGCCGTAGTTGCCGCCGTTTGTTACCTTGTCGACCTCTTCCCAGTTGTCCTGGCCGACGTCGCCCGCCCAGATCTGGCCGGAGACCGCGTCGAAAGAGATCCGGAAGGGGTTGCGGAATCCATATGCAAAAATCTCCGAGCAGGTCGCGCCATCGGTCTGGGGCCGGGGCGTCGGGCATGCTGAACCGCTGAACGGATTGTCGGGTGGAATCGTGTATCCTGTTTGGCTCGACACATCGATGCGAATAATCTTGCCGAGCAGGGTATTCTTGCCCTGGCCTCGTTCTCGCGGGTCGTGTTGCATGCCGCCGTCGCCGAGTGATAGGTACAGATAGCCGCTCGAATCAAAGATGATCTGCCCGCCGTTATGGTTTGCCGCGAACTCCTCCACGTGGATCAGCGGCTCTTCGGAGTTCTCGTCGAGCGCAGTTGCTGTTGCCGTGAAGCGCGAGAGAATTGTCGGAGCGAGGTTTGGAGGCGAGTAGTACATGTAAACGCGAGAATCCGTCTCGAAGTCCGGGGAGAAGGCGAAGGAGAGCAGCCCCTGCTCGCCCCCGAACGTTACAAGAGTGTGGATGTCACCCCAGAGCGTCGGCTGGAACGCTCCGGTCAGCGAGATGCGATAGAGGTATCCGCTCTGCTGGGCGATGATGGCCTCGGTTGGGTGGCCAGGGATAGTCGCGAATTCGATGGCGTCGTTGGCGCCTGGCCCGAGGCTGGCGGCAGACAGGCTCTCCTGCGCAGTATAGGTGTTAGGCGTCGGTGTCGCCGTCGGCGTCGGCGTAACCGGTGGCTGCGTGGGCGTTGGGGAGCGCGAGGTGGTCGGAGTTGGTGTGACGGTAGATGTGGCGGACCCTCCGCTTGTTGTCGACGAAGTAGTTGGCGTTGTCGTGCCGATTGGTTCGCCGATCGCTGGGCAGGCGCCTTGGGCAGCAGCGGACGAGGCCGTCGGAAGGCCAGCCGCGTACCTCACGATGCTTATCGCGTCCTTCGTATCAACTTCGCCGGAGCAGTCGATATCGCCGGCGAACGCGCAAAGCGGCGTCGGCTGGACTGCCGCGGCGACCTGGAGGTCACCCAATCCGTCCGCAGCGTTGACGATTTGGTCGCAGTTCGTGTCGCCCTGCCGAAGCACCTCAGCGTTCGAGTTCGGGGAAGACCACGGCCCCAGCGTCAGCAGCGCAACAACGAGTAGGCCGATGCCGGCAAGACCCATGCCGGCGAGTAGTCGCGGGTTCTGCAGCGTCACTATATAGATAGTACGCCGAGACAGTGTCAGGTGTTTCCGCTGGCGGATACAGGAGGCGTAAAGGTTAGCTGTGGCGGCTTACGAAGCGTCCGATTCGCTCCAGCGCTTCCTCGAGCAGGTTGTACGGGGAGGCGTAGCACATTCGCACGTGACCGCGGCCGCATTCACCGAACGCTGAGCCGGGGATGACGGCAACCTTCTCCTCGTCCAGCAGCCGTTCGGCGAACTCGAAGTCCTCCATGCCGGTCGAGCGGATCGACGGGAAGACGTAGAACGCGCCGTGCGGTTCGTTCAAAGCGAGGCCGATCTCGCGCAAGCCCTTCACCATCAGGCGGCGTCGCCGGTCGAACTCCGCGATGAAGCGGCGCACGTCTTCTTCGCCGTTGCGGATCGCCTCCAGCGCGGCGTACTGAGAAGGAGTAGGCGCGGACATGATGATGTACTGGTGGATCTTCATCATCGCTTCGAGGATGTCGGAGGGCGCGCACAGCCAGCCGACTCGCCAGCCCGTCATCGCGTACGCCTTGGAGAAGCCACCGAGCAGTATCGTGCGTTCCTTCATCCCCGGCAGCGAGGCAAAGCACGTGTGCTCGATCCCGTAGGACAACCGGTCGTAAATCTCGTCTGAGATGACCATAACGTCGTGGCGCGCGGCAACGTCTGCGATCTCCAGCAGGTCCTCGCGGGTCATCTGCGCGCCCGTCGGGTTCGCCGGATAGCCGAGGAGGATCGCCTTCGTTCTCGGCGTAATCTTCGCCTCGATGTCGGCCGCCGTCACGCGGAACTCGTTCTCGAAATGCGTCGGCACCGGCACGAACGTCCCTCCGGCCAGCGTCGTGCAGGGCTGGTAAGCGACGTAATACGGATCCGCGCACAGGACTTCGTCGCCGGGGTCGAGGAGTGCGTGAGTGGCAAGCAGCAGCGCTTCCGAAACGCCGATCGTAATCATGATCTCCCGCTGTGGGTCATATCGCACGCCATAGAGACGCTGCAGGTGATCAGCCGTCGCTTCCCGTAGCTCAGCGAGGCCGTAGTTCGAGGTGTAGTGCGTTTCGCCGGCCATCGCGGAGTCGAAGGCCGCTTTCATGTATCGTTCCGGCGTCACGAAGTCGGGCTCGCCGACGCCCAGGGAGATACAGCCGTCCATGTTGGAGATCAACTCAAAGAAGCGGCGTATACCGGAAGCGGAGATAGAGCCGACTTTGCGGGAGAAACGGTCGTCCCGCGTCTTGTGGGTACCTTCAGGCAAGGAATGCTCTCCGATAGGGGATGTTGCTCCGATGCTAACAGAACCTGCGCGAGACTGTCATCTGACATAACACCTACGCTATGTAACGGGCCGTTAACCGACCCGTCTTTTCTAGCGAGAAATGGCGGGAATCTGCCCCCGGGCGATGAGCCATGTCTCACGTTCGGAGGCCATCACGGAGAACACACTCGACAACGCCAGTCCTCGCGGCTTAACCGAAAAGAAGCGGCAGCACCGGGCGTTCGTCATCGCCCGCCTCATTCTCGTCGCGCTCTTCGTAGGTTTCTGGTTCACGCTCACGCCCATCGGCTACAAAATGCCGTACGGCTTCCTGATCGCCCTCGTCGCCGAGATGGCGTTGCTCGTCACGTGCCTGGTCGCGCTCGACCGCGTGCGTAGCTCTCGGGCGCTCGATGTCCAGCACGTTGTCTTGCTGACCGGCGAATTGGGCTGCCACTCCGCCATGTTCTACTTCCTCGGTGGCGCGAGCTGGCTGGGCGCCATCGCCTTCATCTACGCGATCGTCTACGCCGCCGTCTTCCTGTCCTGGAAGCAGGCGGCGTTCTTCACCGTCTGCGTTTGCTCAGTATTCGTCGGCATCATAGCGCTGGACGCGACAGGTACGATCTCGCACCAGGTGTTCTTGCCCCAGGACCCCGATCGCTACAAGAACATGGATTATCTTGTGCCAACGACCGTGAGCTTCATCGGGGTGATGGGTACGCTGACGTTCTGGATGGTGTTCCTCGGCAGCGAGCTGCGGCGCGAGCGCGACGTCGCCATGCGTGCCTACGACCAGCTCAGGGTGGCGCAAGCGGAGCTCCGTAGCTTCAACGATGAGCTCGAGGCCAAAGTTGCCGAGCGCACGAAGGTACTCTCCTTTCGCGCCGAGCACGATGCGCTCACCGGTCTTCTGAACCGTGGCACGATCTCGCGGCGCTGCCAGGAAGTGTTGGCGCAAGCCGCGCGCTCCGGCCAGAAAGTTGCGCTGATCGTCGCGGATGGTGACGACTTCAAGTCATGCAACGACCGCGTCGGCCACGGCTACGGCGACACAGTGCTTCGCTCACTCGCGGACACGCTCCGCGAGACGTCTCGTGACAGCGACTACGTTGGCCGTCTCGGTGGCGATGAGTTTCTCGTCGTCCTACCGAACACAGCAACCGTCGGTGCAGTGCGCTTCTGCCGGCGCTTGATGAAAGAGCTGGAAACGAGGAAGGACGGTACCGAGGACGGCCTGCCGTTCCCGATGCTCAGCCTCGGCCTGGCGATCTACCCGGACCACGGCTTGCAGGTGGATGAGCTGACGCGAGTCGCTGACCGCGCCATGTACGCGGCGAAGGCCGCGGGTGGTGCGCGCTGGCGGCTGGGCGCAAGCTCGACTGATCCGGTCACGGCGAGCGAGCGCGCGTCCACGTCCTTCCACGATGAGCCGGTGCCGACGCACGCCGGTGCGCGAAAAGCCGGTTAGACGCTCTCGCGCTGCGCAGAGTAACCACGCGCCGAGATCGGCCACACATCTATAACCGCGTCACCCTCCAGCACGTAGAACACGTCGTGCAGGTTGATCGTCGGATCGATGTGCGAGGGGATAAGCTGCACCCGGTCACCAACCTTCAGAAGCGAGTCGGCGGGGATTGTGATGCTGGCGTGCTCGTCGCTCAGGAAGAGAACGTCCGCGCCTTCGACGTCGCGCACGGACGGGTTGCCGTGGTCCTCCGTGCAGGCTTTGTGCCCGGAGTCCGTAACGATCAGTCCCGGCGACGGGCGGCTGACGACCGTTCCCATCACCCAGAACGCGTGCTCGAAGGGGATGTCCAGCTTGGCGTACGCCGTATCCATCAGGACGTATGACCCGGCCTGGATCTCCGTAACGCCGGGCACGCGACCGGTGATGTCGTATGTCCCCGTACCGCCCGCTGAGACGATCTCACACGGCAGTCCGGCGCTTCGGATCGCCTCCACACTCACGGTGAGCGCCGCCATCGCCTTCTTCGCGACGTGGTCCCGTTTGTCTCGCTCCGGCAGACCAACGGCGTGGCCCTCGTACCCCATCGCGCCTCGCAGCCGGATGCCCGAAATGTCCGAGATGCGCCGGGCCAGTGCCGCCGCCGGTTCGCCCGGCTGCACGCCACATCGCGGCATCCCGACGTTCACGTCGACAAGGACGCCTATCTCCACGCCGGCCTCTTGCGCTGCCGCAGCCACTTCCTCCACTCCCTCAATCGAATCGACGGCGATCTTCATATCAACGCCGCGCTTCGCGATTGCCGCGACCCGCAACAGCTTCTCCGCGCCAATTACCTGGTTGGCGATCAGGATGTCCTCGCAGAACCCGGCCGCGATCTCGGCCTCACCGACAGTCGCGCAGGTGATACCGGTGACCGAGCCCGCAGCCAGCTGCCGTTTGGCGATCTTCGGCGTCTTGTGTGCCTTGAAGTGGGGGCGCAGCTTGCACGGCCCCTCGGCGAAGAAGTTCGCCATGCAGCGGATGTTGCGTTCCATCAATGCCAGATCCAGGACAAGGGCCGGGGTCGGGATGTCGGTGATGGTTCGTGTCTTCATGGGGCTGAGTTTGCCGTGCTTCCGTCAGCGTGGCAACCCCGCGTTCGTTACCATACAAGAGGTATGGCACTGACCACGCAGGAAATCCAGCCGCCGCCGAACCTGGAAGGCCTCACGGAAGTTGAGGCCGCGGCTCGTCGAGGCCGCGGACTGAACAACTCCACGGCTGCGGGGTCCAGCCGGTCTTACGTACGGATCTTCCTTCAGAATGCCGTCACGCCCATCAACCTCACGCTATTCGCAATCTGTATCGGTCTTGCCGTGCTGGGGCTATTCGCGGACTCAGGCATGACCGCGAGCCTGGTGGTTGGCAACGTCGTCGTCGGCGTTTTCCAGGAGGTTCGGGCCAAGCGCAAGCTGGACAAGATATCGCTTCTCACAAGGCCCACTGCGGTCGTCATCCGGGAGGGGCGTTCGCGCACCGTCGGTCCGGAAGAGATTGTCGTCGGCGACGTGCTGGCGATTCGCCCGGGAGACCAGGTGCTCGTCGATGGTGAGGTCCTGTCCGCGAACGGCCTTATGGTCGACGAGTCTCTTCTGACCGGGGAGTCTGACCTCGTTCCCAAGCGAGTTGGCGATCGAGCACAGTCCGGCACATTTGGCATGGCGGGCAGCGGTCTATACCAGGCAGACAAGGTTGGCGCTGATAGCCTGGCGCAACAGCTCACGGCGCAGGCCAGGAAGTTCCGGAACAGCCAAACGCCCCTTCAGCGAGAAGTTGGCCTCGTGCTGCGCGTAATGGCCGTCGCCGTTGCGGCACTATCCGTGCAGGTGCTTACGGCGTACCGCGACAGTGCGACCGGGATGTCGGTCAGCGAGAGCCTTCGTGCGGCAGCGGTGCTCGTGGGTCTCGTGCCGCAGGGGCTTTCGTTCATGGTCACGACGACATATGCGATGGCTGTGATCCGGATGGCCAGCTCCGGGGCGCTAATCCAACGGATCAACGCCGTGGAATCGACCAGCAACGTGAACCTCCTTTGCCTCGACAAGACGGGCACGTTGACGACGAACGAACTCAAGCTCGAGGAGATCAGGCCACTGGTGAGCGACGGCACGGACGTCGAGGCGCTCCTTGCCGACTTCTGCGCCAGCGTGCGGACGGAGAATCGAACCATCGAGGCGATTCGCGCCGCCTATCCGGGCCAGAAGCGCGACGTGCGCGGAGAGGCCCCGTTCTCCTCCGACAGAAAATGGAGCGCCCTCGCATTCGCTGAGGGCGTCTACGTGCTGGGCGCCCCAGAAATGCTAGAGCCATCGATCAGCTCCGATAGCTCCTTCCGTGCGGACCTGGACGAGCGCGCAGCGGCCGGGCTGCGAGTCCTGCTGTTCGCAAGAGCGGACGGTGAAGACGGTGCTTCGACCGTGGCGGAACAGCCGCGGCTCCCTGACAAACTGGTTCCGTTGGCGCTGATCACGCTCCGTGATGAGCTGCGCCCCGAAGCTAAGAACACGATCACGCAGTTCGCGGCGGCTGGAATCGCGATCAAGATCATCTCTGGAGACAGCCCCGAGACGGTCGGCGCTCTCGCGAAGCAGGCAGGTTTCGTCGGCGACCTGAAAACGGTCTCCGGACTCACACTTGACGCGCTGAGTGATGCGGAGCTCAAGCGCGTGGCGGAAGAGAGCACCGTGTTCGGCCGCATCACACCGCAGCAGAAGCAGCGCATCATTCGCCTCCTGCGCGGTCGAGGGCGTCACATCGCGATGATCGGCGACGGCGTAAACGACGTGCTCGCCCTGAAGACCGCCGATCTCGCGATCGCGATGCGAAGCGGCAGCCAGGTGACACGCAGCGTCGCCGATATCGTTCTCGTCGACGACTCGTTTGCCACGTTGCCCAAAGCGTTCCTGGAAGGCCAGCGGGTACGCAGGGGCATGCTCGATATCATCCGCCTCTTCCTCGTGAGGACGCTGTCCGTGGCGCTGGTCATACTCGCTTGCACGCTTGTTAGCTCTGAGTTCCCCACCACGCCGAGGCAGAATGGCGTGCTGGCGTTCCTGACCGTTGGCATTCCCACGCTCGCTCTTGCGGCCTGGGCGCGCCCCGCGCATACCCCTCGCCAACTGGTGCTGTCCAGCGCTCACTTCGTTGTGCCCGCGGCCATTTCCATCGCGCTGGTCACGTTCGGTGTCTACGAGCTCTTTCTCTGGGACAGCGATGTCAACACGGCGAGGAGCGCCCTGACCACCGCGGCCGTCCTCTGCGGTATCCTTCTACTCCCCTTCGCGCAGCCACCCATACGAGCATTTGTCGGTGGCGCCCAGCACAACGGCGACTGGCGGACAGTGGCGCTCGCTGCGGTGATGGTCTTGCTGTACGTCGCTATCCTCGCGATCGGGCCTGTGCGGTCGTTCTACGAACTGACGGTGCTGAGCGCGCCCAGCTATGCTCTCATCGTCCTGATCGTCGCGGCGTGGGCCGTAGCGCTGCGGACTTTCTGGCGCTGGAACTTGCCGGAGCAGGCGAAGAGCCTCTGGCGCTATATGACGGCGTGACCGGCTCCGGGCTACAGCGGCGGGAACTGCTTGTGCCAGTCCGTTGACTGTTCGTAAGCGTAGGCGGCGCGGAAGATAGACGCTTCGTCGAACGGCTTGGCCAGTATCTGGACGCCGATCGGGAGGCGGGCGCCGTCCGGCGCAGTCGCGAAGCCGCAGGGCAGCGAGATGCCGGGGAGCCCAGCGATGTTCACGGGGATAGTGCAGACGTCGTTCAGGTACATCTGCAGCGGGTCGGACACCTTCTCGCCGATCTTGAAGGCCGGCGTCGGGCTGACCGGCGTGATGAGCACGTCGTACTTGCCGAATGCGGCGTCGAACTCACTGCGGATGAGGGTGCGGATCTGCTGAGCCTTCAGGTAGTACGCATCGTAGTAACCGGCGGAGAGTGCGTACGTGCCGACCATGATCCGGCGCTTCACTTCTTCCCCGAAGCCGTGCTGGCGGGTGCGCTCCATGTTCTCCCACATGTTGGCGCCGTCCTGGTACGAGTAGCCGTACTTCACGCCGTCGTAGCGGGCGAGGTTCGCCGACGCTTCGGAGGGGGCGATGATGTAGTACACGGCCACGCCCAGCCCGGTCGAGGGTAGCGTGACCTCGGTGTCGATCTCGGCGTCTAGGGACTCGATCTGGCGGATCGCGCCTTCGACGGCTTCTCGCACCGCCGGGTCCATGCCCTCGACGAAGTACTCTCGAGGGACGCCGACCTTCAGGCCTCGCACGTTGCCGTCCAGCGTGTCTGCAATCGACGGCACGTCGATCTCAGCCGAGGTGGAGTCCCGCTGGTCGTGGCCGGCGATCGCTTCGAAGACGAGGGCGGCGTCGCGGACGGAGCGCGTGAACGGCCCGACCTGGTCGAGCGACGAGGCGAAGGCGACGAGGCCGAACCTCGATACGCGGCCATACGTTGGCTTGAGACCGACGACGCCGGACAGCGCCGCCGGCTGCCTGATCGAGCCGCCGGTGTCGGAGCCGAGGGCGTAGTAGGCCATGCCGCTCGCCACGGCGGCCGCTGAGCCCGCCGAGGAGCCGCCGGGCACCCTGTCCAGCGCCCAGGGGTTGCGGGTGGGGCCATAGGCGCTGTTCTCGCCGCTGGAGCCCATCGCGAACTCGTCCATGTTGGTCTTGCCGACCATCACGAACCCCGCCTCATCGAGCAGGGTGATGACGTTGGCGTCGTAGATGGGCACGAACTGCTCGAGGATTTTGGAGCCGCAGGTGGTGCGCGTGCCGCGAGTCGAGATGACGTCCTTGACCGCGGCCGGGATGCCGGTGAGCGGGGTGCCCTGGCCTTTGGCGAGCATCTCGTCGGCGCGGCGGGCCTGTTCGAGGGCGGTGTGGCCGGTGAGGGTGATGAAGGCGTGTACCTGCTCCTCGGTCGCCTTGATGCGCTCGAGGGTGGCCTGGAGGAGCTCGACGGAGGAGACCTGGCGCTGGCGGAGGAGGGCGCCGGCCTCGCTCACGGTCAGGCGAGTGAGGTCTTCGCTCATGCGGGATGGCCTTCTGCGCCGAGCATGGGGGCATGGGAGCATGGGGGCAAGAGGCTCGGGTGTGGGCGCTGGTCGGCAAGCATGGTTCTGCTACTCGTCCAGGATGGCGCGGACGCGGAAGAACTCGCCTTCACGCTGGGGGGCGTTCTTGAGGATCTCTTCGGCGGCGGCGGGTGGGTCCTCTACGTCGTCTCGCAGGATGTTGTGAAGGTCGAGGGGGTAGGCGGTGGGTGGGACGCCTGTGGTGTCCACCGCCTTCAGCCGCTCGAAGTAGTCGAGGATTTCGGAGAGCTGGGGGGCGAACTTGGCGACATCCTCGTCGGTGAGGCCGAGGCGGGCGAGGTGTGCGATGTGGCGGACCTGGTCGGGGGTGAGGGCCATGGGGCCAGTATGCAGGAAGGATGGTGGATGTTGGAAGTTGGACGCTGGACGTTGGATGGAGGATGTGGGAGGTGAGGGCCGCGCGGAGGCGGCGAGAGGTGGAGGCGGGTTGAGAGCGCCGGTGGAGGCGGGAGTTTGTTTGGCAAAATCGATGGTGTGCGGGGGTGACGTTTGGGGGTTGACAGCGTCGGGGCGTCCGGCCCGGCGGGTTCAGAAACGCCGGGTGGACGCCCGAGGTTTAGGGTACGACAGGCGCTATTGAAAAGTGAGTGGGTCCGTGTCTATGTCGCCGGAATACTCCCTCGCGGCCAGTCCTGAAGCGACCAGCGCGGTTACGGCTCTGTTGATGTCGCTCGTATGCCATTTTCCCCAATGATTGATTACTAGGTGGTTCCGGACTGATTTCCGACTTGCCTTATTCATGGATCGCCCCACCTGAAGAATCAGATCTAAGAGCTCACGCTCCTCTTGCTCCTTATCAAGGCTAGCCAGTAACGACGGTTGGAGAACCGTCTTGTACCCGCTCAGCCGCTCGTTTTCTTTGCATACCGAATCATTTGACAGCACGTACGCGTCTTCGTGCCGACTACCAATCAGCAAGTGGTAGTGTATTGGTCCATGTTCTTCGGCTCGGACGGGATGGGATGCTATCGGCAGAAAGCGGCCAGCGCGTACGAGTTGTTGGGAAAAGCTGTCAAGAACAGCATCCCGTCCTCGAATATTCCATTCCTTCGTCCAATCGCTCGAACCGATCGCCTTGGTGACGAGATCTGGATGGTCTACCACCAGGCGGTGCAGCGCTGAGGTATTGAAGGTGAGGATCAGGTCAACTTCGCCGCTTCGCGACAATAGTTTCGCTAGAGCTTCGAAAATCAGAGGTTTGATTCCGAAAGGATCAACAAACAGAAGGACGGGATTTGCTGACCCCACGATATTCAGAATCTGTGGAACAGCAGCAGAAAAGTCGTCGCAAATGTTGTGGATTGTCACACCAGATGTTGTGAACTCAGAGGTATTGCTTTCGAGTTGCTTGCAGCGACCCTTCTCAAGTTCGACGTTGATGCATGATAGCTGGTAACCCCTTCGTTCTGTTTGCGTTCGCAAGGCTTCTCGAGCGCCGAGAACGGGCGATCCATCTGCGCCGTCACCGTACTTTCCAGTGCCGGCAAAGGCGTCGACGTACCAGAGACGAGCCGCCGGGCGGTTTCGTACCTTGAAGCCAAGTTTCGAACGCCAAGGCCGTATGAACTTACCCAGAATCCGATGCTTTATCTCACTGTGGTCCTTAACTTTCTCGAAGAATCTACGGGTACTGGTCATAACACTCCACTCAAGAGAAATCTGCGCCATTTCGCGCGCTCGAACGTAGATTGTTCCCGATATGATGGGGAGCGCAAGGGAGGATTGGGACTAGCCACAATTAGCGATGTCAGCAAATAGCAGAATCGAATGGACCGAGGCCACGTGGAACCCGGTAACGGGGTGTACGAAGGTGAGTCCCGGTTGCGCCCACTGTTACGCCGAGACGTTCGCGGAGCGGTTCCGTGGCGTTCCGGGTCATCCCTATGAGCGGGGTTTCGACCTTACGCTTCGTCCGGAGAGACTAGAGCAACCGTTGCTTTGGCGTCGTCCGAAGGTGATCTTCGTGAACTCAATGAGCGATCTCTTTCACGAGGACATTCCTCTTGAGTACATTCAGAAGGTTTTTTCGACCATGGAAGAGGCGGCATGGCATCAATTTCAGGTTCTGACCAAGAGGTCGGGACGTCTGCTTGAGTTGGCGCCATCACTACCTTGGCCTAAGAACGTTTGGATGGGCGTCTCCGTCGAGAACCAGCGATGGACGAAGCGGGTGAACGATCTTCGCCGAACTCCAGCGGTGGTGAAGTTCCTTTCCTGCGAACCCCTGCTTGGGCCGTTGAAGCTAGACCTTCGCGATATCGGTTGGGTCATCGTGGGCGGCGAAAGCGGCCACGGCGCTCGGCCGATGAACGTAGAATGGGCGCGCTCGATTCGAGACCAGTGTCAGGAACAGGGCGTGCCATTCTTCTTCAAACAGTGGGGAGCGCACGACGAGGCAGGGATTCGACGCGGGAAGAGCGCCAGCGGGCGCGTCTTAGACGATCGCACATGGGATGAGATGCCGCGCATCCTGCGTTCGGCGATCTAGCGACCCTCCCGTATGGGGCGTCAGGAGACGGCGGGCTCGGAGAGACCAAGGGTGCACGCTCGGGTCGGAGTAAGACAGCCGGGCAGATCGGGTATAATGTGTCCACCAAACTTGAGGGGTGCGGTTCGATTAAGCGTCAGTTCTGGGCGAGTATTTTCATTGCGGCTATCGTCATAGCGGTGATCTCGTCGCATGCTACTGCCCCAAATTCAGACGCGGCGACGCTGACCGTCGCTAATACGAACGACAGCGGCGCCGGATCCTTGCGTCTGGCGATCGCGAACGCAGCACCGGGCGACACTGTCGACTTCAACGCTGTCCTGAGCGGGCAGACGATCACGTTGACTTCTGGCGAACTGTTCGTAGGCAAGAGTCTCACCATCAGCGGTCCCGCGGGCGGGATAACCGTGAGCGGTAACGACGTCTCACGGGTATTCCGGATTAGCGGAGCTGTCGTCAACATCTCTGGGATCTCGGTTTCGCACGGCAACGTATACCTGGGCGCTGGCATCCTCAACACGGGAGGACTGACGATGACGAACTTGTCCGTGAGCTCCAATAACGCAGGCGAAGGTGCCGGTCTCACGAATGACGCCTCGGGCACAGTTAACTTGGTGAACGTGACTGTCAGCGGCAATAGGTCGGGCTAGGGCGGAGGCATCAGAAATAACAACCCGAACGCGACGATCACTCTTACAAACAGCACAGTGAGCGATAACATCGCTGACTCCACGGGTGGTGGCATCCTCAACAATGGCACGCTTACTCTTGCGGGGAGCTCTGTGAACGATAACAAGGCCAACTTTGGCGGAGGCATTGCGAGCACCGGGGTGCTCTTCCTTACAGATAGCCTTGTAAACGGGAATAGCGCCAACGCCGCTTCGGGCGGCATGAGTGCTGGTGGCACGACGACTGTGACGAACAGCACCATTAGCCGCAACACCGCCAGCATCAACACCGGCGGCATCAGTGTCGCCGGCACAATGACTCTAATAAGCAGCACCGTCAGCGGCAACAGCGCAGTCTACGATACCGGAGGAATTGGGAACGGTGGCATGCTGACTCTGATAAACAGCACCGTCAGCGGCAACAGCGCCGACCTAGGTGCCGGGGGCGGAATCCGCAACCTGCCAAGCTCGAGTAACCTGATTCTTACGAACAGCACCGTCAGCGGCAACCACGCCGGATCTAATGGAGGCGGCATCTATAGCGAAGGTAAGGCCAGCCTGCAATACAGCACGATAACCGGTAACGAGGCCCAGTCTGGCGGCGGCGTTCGCTCCAATGAGCACGGTTTCAGCATCGCCAACAGTATCGTTGCCCGGCAAATTGCGGGCGGGGATTGCACCGAGGCTTTCCCGAGCATTCTTTCACTCGGCTATAACCTCGACAGCGATGGAAGCTGTAATTTGACTGCCATAGGGGACGTCCCGAACACCAATCCGATGCTTCTGCCGTTAGCGATGAGCCCGCCGGGCCAAACGATGACCCACGTGCTAACACCCGGGAGCCCAGCGGTCGACCACATCCCACCTGGAATCAATAGTTGCGGCACGACCGTCTCGACCGATCAACGAGGCGTCAGCCGTCCTCAGAGCATCGGTTGTGACATCGGAGCGTACGAGCTTGTTCCCGGCTCGTCACAGGCAGTGGGTGGCATGGTAGAGCTGATGTCTGGATCATCCTCACCCGGGTTCAACCGAGCGTTTCTTCTGCTGATGCTCGTCCCCACCTTCATAGCAGGGGCGTCGCTTGTGGCGTTCGTACGCAAGCGCAGCACTTCCTCTGTTTGACCCTCAAACACCCCCAACCATATAATTTCGGGTGGCGCGCCTAGTCGCGGCTCCGCCTCCGCCGCGGGCGGACGGAACGCGCCAGATTTACGACGCCATTGGAATTGGAGGCGCCCCTTTTGCCTAAACGAACGTATCAGCCGAAGAAGCGAAGACGCCTGCGCCGGCATGGTTTCCGTCACCGCATGCAGACGAAGAATGGCCGCGCGGTTCTTAAGCGCCGCATCCTTAAGGGCAGGTGGCGGCTCACTGTCTGATCCGCCGCAGGGCGGACCAGCTCTGGAAGGCCACCCACGTTGGGACTGCCGAGAGACCTTCGCTTACGCCGTCGCGCGGACTTCGATGCTGTCTTCAAGAGCGGCCGGATCTGGGCCGATCATTTGCTAGTGCTTCGAGCTTTGCCTAACAACCTCGACCACAACCGCTATGGTTTTGTGACCAGCAAGAAGCTGGGCGGCGCTGTCGTGCGCAACCGGACGCGGCGGCGGCTGCGGGAGATCGCGCGGGAGACGCCGGCCCGGGATGGGTACGACGTTGTGCTTTCGGCAAAGTCGGTGGCGGCGAGCGCGGAGTTTGCGCAACTGCGGGAGTCGGTGGCGAAGTTGATGGCGAAGGGTGGATTGCTCGACGAGGGAATTGTGAATAGTGAAGAGGGAAGAGTGAAAGGGCGCGCGTCCGCGTCTGGAAAGCCTCGGTTAGGCGGAGATTCGCGTGGCGCGGAGGACGACGCATGAGAGGGCCGGCCCTGGCGTTGCTGCGGTTTTACAAGCGAAACATCTCGCCGACGTTGCCGCCGGCGTGCCGGTACGAGCCGACGTGCTCGATGTACGCGCAGGCGGCGATCGAGAAGTATGGTGTGCTGCGGGGTGCGCCGATGGCGGCGTGGAGGTTGGTGCGGTGCCACCCGTGGAGCCACGGCGGATATGATCCGGTGAAGTGAGGACGAAGAGCAAATTGGAAATTGGAAATGGGAACTCGCGTGGAGCTGGCTGTGCTGAGGCTGGTTTGAGGCAAGACGCGACGCGGGAGCTCTCACCCCCTGGCCCCCTCTCCCTTGCGAGGGCGAGGGGGAAGAAGACGGGCGCGCTCTTGGCGCTCGTGGTGCTTGGGGTCTTGGCGGCCGGGTGCGCGAAGGTGTCGGGGTCGGATGGGTGGGCACGGCCTGAGGTTGCGGACAAGGTGATGTACGTGACGCTGGAGAAGGGGAAGCTGACGGCGATCGATACGGGGACGTTCCAGAAGATTTGGACGTTCCCGGCGGCGGAGGAGTTCGCGTGCGGCGGCGGTGAGTCGAAGAAGATCAAGCCGGACGGGATTTACGGTTCGCCGGCGATTGACGGCGCGAACGTGTACTTTGGGACATACGACGGTGCCGTGTACGCGGTCAAACAATCGGACGGGACGTGCGTCTGGCGGATCGAGACGGGTGACACGCTGCAGGCGGCGCCGATCCTCGGGAGCGAGGGGCTGTACGTCGGCGCGAACGATGGGAACGTGTACCTGCTCGACCCGAAGAACGGGGACCAGAAGCAGAAGTTCAACAGTGGCGCCGTCTGGGCGGCGCCGCTCCTCAAGGACGACGGGCTGTACGTGTCGACGATGACGGGGAAGCTGTGGAAGCTCGACCCGAAGACGCTGGAGCCGGTGTGGAGCGCGCCGTTCAAGGTGAGCGCGGGCCTGCTGACGCCGCCGACAGCCGTCGGCGACGACACGATCGTGGTCGGCGGGATCGGGAAGCAGCTGTACGGCATCGATAGGAAGACCGGCGCGGAGAAGTGGTCGGTGACGGGCGGCAACTGGTTCTGGGGCGAGCCGTTCGTGGACGGCACGACCGTCTACGCGACGGACCTCGACGGCCAAGTGACGGCGATTGACGGGACGAACGGGAACAAGCTGTGGGACGCGCCGTTCGCCGCGCTCAACGCGATCCGCTCCGGGCCGGTGATGGCGGAGAACACGCTCGTTGCCGTGGACAACGGCGGCGTCATTTATCGCATCGACCCGGCCACGGGCAAGGGCATCGGGCAGCCGAACCTGCTGAACGAGGACGTGCACGCGTCGCCGTTGGTGCTGAACGCGGATGGAACGCAGGCTTCGTCGTTGAGCAACCAGTCAGTATCGCGAGTTGCGGCGCTCGCTACCTCGTCGACGACTCCTTCGCCGGTGGCTTCAGGGACGCCTACGCCGGCGCCGTCTGGTAGCGCCGGCGCCGCGAAAGTGTACATCGTGACGACTGGCGGGCACCTGTTCGAGTTTGATCCGGACGCTGGGCGCACGTCGCAGGTGGTGAGCAAGTGACGGCCGTACCGCAGCCTGTAAAGCGACGCGGCCTGCCGCTGACGGGCGTCATCGCCCTCACGCTGATCTCGACGATCCTGGCGATGGTCATCGCGGGGCGGAACCCGTGGAACGAAGTGTTCATCAACCCGCTGATCAACGTTTTGCTGATGCTCAACATCATCACGTTCGGGCAGTTTGGCTTGACGATCATCTTCTTCACGCTGCTCCTGCGCCTGGCGACGCTGCCGCTGACGATCCGCCAGCTGCAGTCGACGAAGGCGATGCAGGCGATCCAGCCGCGGATGGCGGAGTTGCAGAAGAAGTACAAGGACCCGAAGCGCCGCCAGGAAGAGATGATGAAGCTCTACAAGGAGGCCGGGTTCAACCCGCTCGGCTGCTTCGGGCCGATGTTCATCCAGATCATCGTGTTCATGGGGCTGTACCGGGCGCTGGTGTACACGGTGGGTGGTAGCCCGGAGAGCCTGGTGGGGCTCTCGCACCGGCTGTACCCGCTGGGCATCTTGCAGGACCAGATCCCGCTCAACCAGCATTTCCTCTGGCTCAGCCTGGGCCACCCCGACCAGACGTTCATGGTGCCGCTGCTGGTGGGCGCGAGCACATACATCCAGCAGCGCCTGGCCGTGACGCCGGGCGCGACAGAACAGCAGCAACAACAGCAGCAGATGATGACGTGGATGCTGCCGCTGATGCTGATGTTCTTTACGCTCAACCTGCCCAGCGGCGTCGGCGTGTACTGGGTGGTGACGAACGTGTTTAGCCTTTTCGCCAGCTACTGGGTGTACGGCAAGCGCATGCTGAGCTGGAAGCAGCTGCTGCCGATTCCGATGGGAGGTCCCAGCCCTGCGCCCGCTCCCGCGCTGAGGAAGCCCAAGTCCGGCAGCAGAAGCAACGGCGACATTGAGGGCGAGGTCATTGACAGCGATCAACCAGACGACAACGAGCCGGACGTCCCCGGCCGTGCAGGAGAAGCGAGGTCGCAGTATGGAAAGCGTAGAGGTAAGCGCAAGAAGCGTCGATGAAGCGATCGACATCGCGCTGAGCGAACTTGGTCTAAAACGAACACAGGTGAGCATCGAGGTGCTCACGGCGGGCAAGGCGGGGCTGTTTGGTCTCGGCGGCGAGCAGGCGCGCGTCCGCGTGACGGCTCTGGAGGGCGAAGAAGCACGCCCGATGGCGCAAGCCAGCTACGACGACGAAGGAGAGATGCCCGCGGAGCTGATAGATGACGGCCGCGGGCAGATCGATCTCGCTGAGCTCGATTCGGAGGAAGTGACGGGCGCAGAGGAGTTCCTGCGCTCGCTGTTGGAGATGATGGACATCGACGCCGACGTCTCGGTGCGCGAGCCGGAGACGGCCGCGGACGGGCTGGGCCGATCGAGCGCGGTGTTGGACGTGGAGGGCGAAGACCTCGGCCTGCTGATCGGACGGCGCGGGACTACGCTGTCGGCGCTGCAGTACCTTGTGAACGTGATGATGACGCGCAAGACAGGGAGCAAAGTGCTGGTGACGGTCGACGTCGAGCACTACCACTGCCGGCGCGAAGAGACGCTGCAGGGCCTGGCGCGGCGCATGGCGGACCGCGTGCGACAGTCGCGCCGGCCGATGACGCTGGAACCGATGCCGGCGAACGAGCGCCGGATCATCCACCTGGCGCTGGCGCAGGACAACGGTGTGCAGACGGGCTCCGTGGGAATGGGAGAAGAGCGGAAGATCGTGATCCGCCCGCGCGGCGGAGGCCAGGGCGCCGGCGATGGTCAGCGACAGGGCGGTGGACGGCCGATGCGCGATGGCGGCCAGGGTGGTGGCGGCCGCGGGCGATACGAGAGGTAGAGGGCCTCCCTACCCCTACCCGTTTGGAAGTAGGAAGTAGGAAGTAGGACGTTGGCTGGGGCACCGGATTTCCTGGTGGTAGGGCACGTCGTGCAAGATCTTGTGCCGGGTGAAGCCGGCGAGACGTGGCGGCTGGGCGGCGCGGCTTCTTACGCGTCGCTGCTGGCGCGAAACCTTGGGCTGCGGACGGCGATTCTGACGGCGTGCTCGGTCGACTTGCCGCTAGCTGATCTCTTACCCGGCATCGAAGTGCACACCGTGGCGAGCGAGCGCACGACGCAGATGCGCAACGTCTACCATGACGGCGGCCGTCGCGAGCAGTGGGTGCCGCAGCGCGCCGAGACGCTAACAGCGGAGCATCTGCCGGACGAATGGCGGAACGCTCGCGTCGTGCTGCTGGGGCCGGTGGCGGGGGAGATCGATGCCTCGCTGGCGCAGGCTTTCTCGAAGGAGGCGCTGGTGGGTGCGGGCGCGCAGGGCTGGTTGCGAGAAGTCGGTGCGGACTCGCGGGTGCGGCCGGTGTCGCCTCACGATTGGGACGCGGCGTCCGTCCTCAAGCACGTGCAGGCGCTGTTCTTGTCGGACGAGGACTTGCCGCTGGAGGATGCGCCGGTGGCGCTGGCGGAGTGGAGCGAGCTAGTCGATGTGCTGGCGTTCACGCGCGGCTACGGCGGCGCGGACATCTGCTACGGTGGAGAGTGGCGCCGCTTCGACGCGTATCCGGCGGAGCCGGTCGACCTTACGGGCGCGGGAGACACGTTCGCGGCGGGGTTCCTGGCGCGGTACGCTGAGACGGGCGCGCCCTGGGAGGCGACCCGCTACGGTGCCTGCGCGGCGTCGCTGGTGATTGAGGGCGTGGGCGTGGACGGCGTTCCGACGAAGGAAGCGATCACGGAACGGTTGTTGGTGGCGGACATCGGAAGGAGCAGGTAAGTGGATCAGCGTCAGGCAATCGTTCGTATCTTTGGTATGCGATTTCGAATTATCGCGCTGCTGGCGATCGTCTTGCTGGGCTCGCTCGTTGTGGCCTGCGGGAGCGGGACGCCGACGGCGAGCCGTACGCCGAACCCTAACGCGACGGAACACCCAGATCCAGAGCCGAGGGTGCGGGAGATACTCGGGAAGCTGAACAGCGGCGACATCGAGGGGTTCTACAACAACCTGAGCGCCAGCCGCCGCCGGAGCATCACACTGGACAAGCTGCAGAACGCGCTGGAGACGGTGCGCAACCTGGTGGGCGTGGTGCCCAAGTTGGAGATACAGACGATCACGGCGAAACGCGTCGGTGGCGACAGGGCGGAGATCGACGCGACGGTGAACGTTGTCCTGCCGACTGGGCCGCTAGGTGTGACAGACACAGCGAAGATGGTCTGGGAGAACGATGACTGGCAACTTGACGACCACTTCCTGGAGCAGGCGCTGGCGGTAATCGGACTGTCGGGGGTTACTGGTGATACGCCGGTTCCTTCGCCCTAGCGCTACCCTGGCACTGCTTGTGCTTGGCGTGATCGTTGCTTGCTCTTCGAGCGATGACTCTACGACCAGCGGCTCGGCGACGGTGCCGGTGTCGACGTTTGCCGACACGGCGACGCCGACGGTTGTGCGTACGCCCGATCCGTCGCTGCACGATAGGATTCCGATCGACCATGTGATCGTGCTGATGCAGGAGAACCACTCGTTCGACAACTACTTCGGGATGCTGAAGAAGTTTGCGCCGGACCTGGATGTGGAAGCGATGCCGGCCGACGCCTCGAACCCGGACCCGACGAACCCGGACGGGCCGCCGATCATGGCTTACCACGCGACGAGCCTGTGCGCTTCGTCCGACCTGAACCACTCGTGGGAGGGGACGCACGAACAGTATGACGGCGGGAAGATGGACGGCTTCACGAAGACTAACATCGCGCCGAATGACCCGACGGGCAAGCGCGCGATGGGCTACTACGACGAGACAGACCTGCCGTTCTACTACGGTCTGTTATCGACGTTTGCGATAGGAGACCGCTACTTCGCGTCGCTATTGGGGCCGACTCAGCCGAACCGCTTCTACCTGTACGCCGGCTCATCGTTCGGGCGCATCGCGAACGGGCTGCCGCCGTCGGGGAACGAGTTCTCGCAGCAGAGCATCTACAACCTGCTCGATGAAGCGGGCGTCACATGGAAGATCTACTCGTCGCAGCTGCCCTACAGCGCCTTCTTCTACTACGTGCGCTCGAACGCATCGGCGCACATCTCCAACCTCGATTCGTACTATGCTGATGCGGCGGCGGGGACGCTGCCGCAGGTGGCTTTCGTCGATCCGACGTTCCTGGGCGACGAAGAGAACGACGAGCACCCGCCGTCCAACGCGCAACTCGGGCAGAAGTTCGTTGCGGACGTGATCAACGCGCTGATGGCCAGCCCGGACTGGTCGTCGTCAGCGATGTTCCTGGAGTACGACGAGCACGGCGGCTACTACGACCACGTGCCGCCGCCGGAAGCGGTGCCGCCGGACGACATCCCGCCGATGACGAGCGCGACGGACAACGACAAGGGCGCGTTCGATCACCTGGGGATCAGGGTGCCGTTCGCGGTGATCTCTCCGTTCGCGAAGAAGAGCTTCGTGTCGCACACGGTGTACAGTCACACGTCGATACTGAGCTTTATCGAGGAGCGTTTCGGCCTGCCGCACCTGACAGCTCGCGACGCGGCGTCGGACCCGATGCTAGCGATGTTCGACTTCGCGAACCCGCCGTTCGTGCAGCCGCCGACGCTGCCGGAGGCGGTGGTCGAACAAGACCGCCTCTGCTAGCGGCTACGCCGGCGTCAGTAGGGGAGTGCCGGCCTCGAGGTCGTACTTGTAGTCGACGACTTGCACGCCGAGCTGAGTCAGGTGCGGGCGCAGCCGCAAGACGTCCCGGTTGTGGAGGAACCGCTGCCACGGCCGGTGCGCGAGGAAGGCGGGCAGGATGACGATGACCCTGCCCTCTTGATTGGAGAGCGCGGACTGCACGTAAGCGACCATCGGCGCCACGAACGAGCGATACGGCGATTCGATTACGAGGAGCGGGATGTCTGGCACGATGCGTTTCCAGCTCTCCCGGAACGCTTCCGCGGCGGCGCGGTCGTCGGTCAGGTGCACGGCGGTCACGCGGCCGCCGATCTCGCGGGCCATGGCGACGGCGCCGAGTGATATCTTGTTGATGCCGTCCACGGGCACGACGACGTGCGTCTTGCTCGCGGCCTGGTCGATCGGAGACGCCCGCGGGATGCTGACCGGCAGGGTGCTCTCGTCGACGCTGACCTGGCGCTCGAACCAGCGGTAGTGGCGGCTGATCAGGGAGAAGCCGACGACGAGCAGGCCCATCATCAGCATCGACAGCCAGGCGCCGTCAACGAACTTCGTGCCGCCGATGATCATCGCGACGACGGCGGTACCGCAGGCGCCGACTCCGTTCACCACGAGGCTCGTCCGCCAGCCGGACTCACGCAGCCTCAGCCAGTGGCGCACCATGCCGGTTTGCGACAGCGTAAACGAGACGAAGACTCCGACCGCGTACAGCGGGATGAGGTTCGAGACCTGGCCGCCGTAGATCACGAGGATGGCAGAGGCGGCGACGGCCAGCGCGAGGATTCCGTTCGAGAAAGCGAGGCGGTCGCCGCGGAACGTGAACTGGCGTGGCATGAAGCCGTCGCGCGCGAGGATCGCGGAGAGTCGCGGGAAGTCCGCGTAGCTGGTGTTAGCGGCGAGGAAGAGGACGAGCGCGGTGGCGACCTGCACCGCGTAGTAGCCAAGGTTCTTTCCGAGAACTTCCTTACCGAGCTGCGAGATGATCGTCTCGTGCTCGTTCGCGACGAGACCGAAGCGGCTGGTGAGAAAAGTGACACCGACGAAGAGGAAGAGGAGGATCCCGGCCATCCAGGCGAGGGTTGTGCGGGCGTTGGTTGACTCCGGTGTCTTGAAGGCGGGTACGCCGTTGGAGATCGCCTCGATGCCCGTCAGCGCGGCGCAGCCGGAAGAGAACGCTTTGAGGATGAGGAACAGGCCGAGCGCCTTCGTCGCCGTCTCCGATGTCTGGGGAGGCGCGGCGTGCAGCAAGGAGCCCGGCGCATCGCCGATGATCACCTTAGCGAGGCCGACAGCGATCAAGGACGTCAGCGCGAGGATGAAGAAGTAGGTGGGAGCAGCGAAAATCGCGCCCGACTCGCGGACGCCGCGCAGGTTTGCGAGCGTGATGAGTATGACAACGCCGACGCCGATGAGGATGCGGAAGTCTTGCAGGTCCGGGATCGCCGACGTTACAGCGGCGACGCCTGCGGCAACGCTGACGGCGACAGTCAAGACATAGTCGACGAGAAGGGCACCGGCGGCGACGAGACCAACGTTCGTACCAAGGTTCTCACGCGCGACGATGTAAGCGCCGCCGCCGTTCGGGTAGGCCTTGATCGTCTGCCGGTACGAGACCGCGACAAGGACGAGGAGGACAGCGATCGCGCCGGCGATCGGGAGCGAGTACATGAAGGCGCCGGTGCCGGCAGCGGCGAGCACCAGCAGGATCTCCTCCGTCGCGTATGCAGATGAAGACAGGGCGTCGGAGGCGAAGACCGGCAGGGCCATGAGCTTGGACAGGCGCTCATGGATCATCTGCGACGTGGTATAGGGACTGCCCAGCACGATCCTGCGGACGGAGGCGAGCGCGCGCTCGATGCGGCCGCGGGGGCGGCTTCCGGCCTGCGTCGCTTCGATGTGATCGGCGGCGACGCTCTTCAGCCTGCGGCTTCCGGGTACGACGCGCAGGTAGGGTGTACCGCTGGCGCCCAGGCGCACCTCACGCAGCTCGACGCCGACTCCGGATGAGTCACCGCGCTGCTGGCGGGGAATGACGATGCGCGTGCGGTCCTCGCCGTTTGGCTGTGCCTTCTTCCGTGCGCGGGGCGCAGGCGCATCCGGTCGCGCGACGTTATCTCTGACGGTCGATGGGTCGAGCTGCGGGCGCTTCCGCCGGACGAATGACGGCGTACGCCGAGCGGGACTGCCGTTGTCAGCCAAGTGCTGCCGCCAGGCGCTTTTGTATCGATGTCACACGAATATCGTGCGGCGAAGCGCATTCGGAAACCTCGATAAAAGGTCAGACGGCGCTCAACAAACGCTCAATATCTGGCCCGAAGAGAGGAACGCCGGGCCAAAGCCCGGCGTTCCTCGTTCGACGCGAACGGCTTAGTGGAGCCCTTCGCGGGCTGTCATTCTGTCGGCTTGCACACCTTGTTGTAGTAGTACTGGTACTTTCCGGTGTCCTGACCGTTAATCACGGTGTCGCCGTTGAAGTTAAACCGTTCACCGGGGAGCATGTTGCCGGGTGGCCCGAACGGCCCAGCACTGACAAGATGGCCGAACGAGCCGAACGGTCCGCCAAACAACCCTGTGTCCTGCCCGTTGATGGCCCGGTTGTCGTTAAAGTCCGCAGGGTTGGCGTCCGGAGTAGGCTCATTGTTGGCGATTGTGTCTGCGGCGCAGTGGACCAGCGGATCGGTGCCGATGTAGGTCTCAGTCGCCTTGCCAGGCACAGCCGAGGGATCCGGGAAGCCGTCGCAGTCCGCGTCGCCGACGGTGGGCTGTTGCCCAAACAGGGGGTACGACTGCAAGGGGTTGGTCCAGTTGGGGCAGTTGTCGCAGGAGTCGCCGATGGTGTCGCCGTCGGAGTTGGCCTGGCCGGCGTTCGCAACCGTCGGGCAGTTATCGCAGGCGTCGCCGACGCCGTCACCGTCGCCGTCCAGCTGGCTAGCGTTGCCTACTGTGGGGCAGTTGTCGACGAAGTTCGGGACGAGGTCGCTGTCAGTGTCGAGGGCGTGACAGAGAAGTGCGTCGATGTCGTCCGTCGGCAGCAGTCCCAGCGACGCGCCCGGTCGCGCCATTACAAGGCCGGCAGTTGTTGGCCGCAGGATGTCGGCAGGGCTGAAGGGCCCCAGGGAAGGCGATCCCGGCGCGAGCGAGATTGCGTAGTAGTCGCCGGGCAGGCCGGGTGTCCAGTACTGTGGTAGGTCGGGAAGGCCGTTGGCATTGCCGTCCCACCAGCAGAGGCCGTCGATGTCATCCGGGGGCACAAGACCCAGGAACGGGGCGGGCACGGCCGCGCACGGGATCCCACCCGCAGGGCAGGCGCCTGGCCGACATGGAGGATCCGGCGGTGTTCCCGGCGGCACGAGAATGGTCGCTGCGCTGGTTGGGGGGCCGCCGCAGCCGGGCGGGGGCGGAATCGCGCCCACAACCGCGGAACCGGCGGTTACGGTAAACGCCGAACAGGGCGCCGGGCCCCCAAAGGCGGGTGTGCCTACCATGCACGGGCCGGCGAAGGCGGGGATTTCCGCGAGAGCATCCATATCGTCAAGCGGCGCGACGCCGGGCGCGGTGGGAGCGATG
Organism: Dehalococcoidia bacterium; assembly: GCA_041481535.1. GTDB lineage: Bacteria > Chloroflexota > Dehalococcoidia > SM23-28-2 > RBG-16-64-32 > DATKKM01. The sequence continues at coordinate 39,002 of JBGPBZ010000005.1, forward strand.
AGGCCGACCGCGGCTTCATCGAGCACCTGCGTGTTGCACCCGGGGGGCGCTCCGATGTTGTCGAAAACGTCGCCCTGCGCCTGGAAGCCGGTCGCTTCCGAGGTCACGTTTGGCGGCACGCACGGAGGGCCGGCCGGGATGCCAGTCGTCACGCCGCCATCACCGGGCGCCGAGTCAACTGAGAACTCCCAGCTGTCTGTGGCGTTCAGGTTCAGCACCTCGCCAAACGAAATCGAATTGAGGTCGTCGGTGAAGGGACCGCCCACAAGGTTCAGGCCAAGGTCGAACGGCGCGGTCCCCCCGCTGGCCGGGACGGGGCCCGGGGGCGCTGGACCCACACGCGGCGCGCAAGGACCGATGGGGGACCCACCCGGTGTGAACAATAAATCAGCCGAAGTGCAGGTTGATCCGAACGCGCCGACGCCGGGCGTGATGTCGTGCGCAGGGTCGATCGTGGTGACCGAGAACGTCAGCGTGCCACCGGCCCCTGGAACAGCTTCCACCTTCGTGTCGGAGGCAGCGAAGACAAGAACATAGAGGGAAAGAAGAGAAAGAGCCGCGACCAGGAGATACCGCATCATCCACCCCCAGTCTTTATGACGGGCGAACCCGGGATGTGGCAAGCATACGCCCGGGCACCATGTTGTCAAGGCCGTGACATGGAAACGACAGAGGACTAATATCCGCTTTGATGATCGATCCTGAAGCTGCCGCTCGGGAATCCGGCTCGCGAAGCAACATCAAACGCTCTGGCGCCGTGTGCTCGATGGTTCTCACCGATTCACATCTCTGATACACATGAGACGTCTCATAGCCTGCGCCGATGGCACGTGGAATACGCCCGATCAGATGGACCGGGGCGTTCCTGCTCCAACGAACGTTGTGAAGTTGACGCGCGCCATTGTTCCCGAGACCCGTGACGGCGTCTCCCAGATCGTCTTCTATCACCGTGGAGTCGGGACAGACAACATACTCGACAAGATCACCGGCGGTGCGTTCGGCTTCGGTCTCTCGCGCAACGTGCGTGATATCTACTCGTTCTTCGCTAACAACTACACAGACGGCGACGAAATCTACCTCTTTGGCTTCAGCAGAGGCGCGTACACGGTCCGCAGTGCGGCTGGCATGATTCGCAAAGTCGGCCTGGTGAGGAAGCGGTTCGCAGACAAAGACCTGCAAGCGTGGCAGCTCTATCGAAAACGTGATGACAGCGCGGACTCGGACGAAGCGATCGCTTTCCGCGACGCTTTCTCCAGGTATCCGATCCGCATCAAGCTGATGGGAGTGTGGGATACCGTCGGCGCGCTGGGTATTCCCGGACTCTTCAACTTCATCGGGCGCAGGCGTTTCCAGTTTCACGATGTGGCTCTGAGCCGGAGCGTTGACTTCGCTTACCAGGCGCTGGCGATCGACGAAAAGCGGCGCTTCTTCAAGCCGGCACTCTGGCAGCAACATCCCGAAGCGACCACCACGCAAGTCCTGGAGCAGGCCTGGTTCCCCGGCGTTCACATGGACGTTGGCGGCGGCTACCGTGACCCGCGGCTCGCTAACGCCGGGCTGCTCTGGATGGTCGAGAGGGCGCGGGCAACAGGCCTTGAGATTGACGATCAGCTCTTGAGCGAACTGGTCAGCCCGGACTACACGGCGCCTCTCCACGAATCGCGCACGTTTCCTTACACCCTCATCCCGGCGTACTGGCGACCGATCGGACGCGGCGTCCCTTCGGAGAGCTCTGTCTATCCAGACGGCGTGTCAAACGAGACGCTCAGCGGCTCGGCTGTCCTCAAGTACAACCGCACGCAGGACTACCGGCCGAAAAACCTGGTCGAGTACGTCGCAGAGCACCGCTGGTCCGAGCGCCATTAGGGCGCGTCGATCGTGGCCGACTCCGGTTAAGCGTTCGTTCAGAGCGCCGGGAAACTGCCCAGCGAGTTGTTGACAGACGTTCGGGCTGGGTGTAGTTTCCGCAGGCGATGCCTCCGAATCCCGTTGATCCTCGCCCGACGTTCAAGTTCGTGGTCCTCGGTCGCGTTGTCACGATGGACGGGGCCGATACCGTCATCCCGGCCGGTGCTGTTTACGTCGCCAATGGACTGATCGAGAGGGTTTGCCGTGCGAGCGATCCGCCGCCCGCCGGATACGAGACGGCTCCACGGCTCGATACGAATGGCAGCATCTACCCCGGGCTCATCGATCTGCACAATCATCTTAGTTACAACGCGCTTCGGCTGTGGGACGTGCCAAAGCAGTACGAGAACCGCGACCAGTGGGCAGGGACCGCGGAATACCACCAGTTGATTAGCGGCCCGATGGGTGTACTGGGCAGAACTCCGTCGCTTGTCCCTTCGATCGTCCGCTACGTTGAGTGCAAGGCGCTGGTGGGCGGAGTGACGACAAGCCAGGGGATCAGGCTGGCGAGCGCGCCGGGGATCGCACAGTTCTATCCGGGCATCGTGCGCAACGTTGAGCACACGGGCGAGCAGGACTTGCCGGGGGCGATGACGCGTATCAGCGACGTGGCGGCGGCGCACATCACTGAGTTCAGCGCTGAGCTCGGCCGTTCCCACACGCTCTTCTTGCATCTGAGCGAGGGGACAAACGGTGCGCGGAAACACTTCACGGACTTGAAGATGCCGGACGGTACGTGGGCTATTAGCCCGAAGCTCGTCGGGATTCACTGCGTCGGATTGAAAGCGCCCGACATCAAGACGTTCGCCCAGAAGGGCGGAGCGATGATCTGGTCGCCGCTGAGCAATCTCCTGTTGTACGGCAAGACGGCTCTCGTGGAGGAGTTCAAGTCTGCGCACGTGCGGATGGGGCTCGGTTGTGATTGGTCTCCTTCCGGAAGCAAGAACATTCTCGGAGAGATGAAGGTGGCGCGAGTGTATTCGCGGGCGAACGGATCGATCTTCACCGACAAGGAGATCGTGGCGATGGCTACGCGAAACGCGGCCGGAATCCTTGGCTGGCAAGCGGGCCTCGGCTCGATCGAGGAGGGGAAGCGCGCGGACCTGGTGGCGACGGACAAGGCAGGGGGCGACGCGTACTCTGCGCTGATCGAGTCGACGGAGCGGAACATCACTCTGGTAGCTATTGAAGGAGTGCCGCGCTTCGGCCTTCCAGCTTTCATCCGGCACTTCGTGACGCCCGGTGAGCAGCTCACTGTGGGCGGGCGAAAGCGCTTGCTGAACCTGAAACAGGATACGCAAAGCCCGCTGGTGGCGCGTGTCAGCCTGGCGCAGGCGAAGAAGGCGGTGGCCAGAGCGCTAAAGGATATCCCGCACCTGGCCGCCGCACCACGCGAAGCGCTCGCGGCTCCGGCGGATGGCCGCCCGAGTCTTACGCTCGCCCTGGATGAGACTGAAGACACAGACGAGACGTTCAGGTTGGCGGTTTCGCCGCCTGAGCCTGTCCCAGCCGAGCTCGTGGAGAGGATTCCATTGCCGTTCAAGTCCTTGCGGTTGGATCCGCTGACGGTGGTGGACGATTCGGACTTCCTCGACAGGCTGGCGAATGAGCCGAACCTGCCGGACTACCTGGTCCCCGGTCTACGCGCCCTCTACTGATCGATGAAGGTCGAAAGGAGATCGCCATGCCACACGAATTCGATACGAGCTATGCGACCGATCCCTGGTTGACGCTGTGTAAGAATTACCCGGACTCCTCCGTCTACCCGGCGGCCGACTTCCGCGTCGAATGGGGGCCGGTCTTTCACCGTGGGCGGCTCGATGGGACAGCTCGCGTCGTCGTGATCGGCCAGGACCCGGGACAACACGAATCGATCGGGCGTCGCATCCTGATCGGCGAGGCGGGACAACGGGTGCAGGGCTTTCTGGCCAGGCTCGGCATCGATAAGAGCTACGTGATGGTGAATGCGTTCCTCTACAGCGTCTACGGACAGTCGGGCGGGCAGAAGCACAAGGACGACCCGGGGATAGTCTCATACCGCAACCAGTGGCTCGATCCGTTGCTCTTGAACAAGAAGGTGCAGGCGGTCATCGCACTCGGTGCGCTCGCGGACCGGGCATACCAGGCGTGGTCGGCGACCCAGCCCGTGCGCGCGGGCCAGCTGGCGTACCAGCACATCACTCACCCAACGCAGCCGATCAGCGCGGGTAAGGGGAAGCCCGCGGCGATTGCGGCGCTGACGAAGACGATGCTGCAAAACTGGAACGCAGCGTTGACTCAGTTGCACGCAGCGATCAAGAACCCGGACCGGGTTAGGGCGCTGGTGCCCTACGGCTCTTCTTTCAAGCCCGGCGACGACGTGGCGATACCAGAAATGGACATGCCAGCCGGTACGCCTGCCTGGATGCGGTCAGTCGACGCCTGGGCAACACGCAGCGGCGCCACGGCCGCGGCCAAGAGGGCGACCGTTGTGATTACTGTCCCGAAGAACGCGAGAGAGTGGTGACGTTCGTCGCGGCTTGATCGCTATTTGCGGCCCTTCTTAGATTGCGCGGCCAGTTCCCTCAGTCTGCGTTGCTTCTCGATCGAAATCTCGGTGTCGACCCGAGCTATCGCCTTCTGCGCGTTCACGCGGCCGTATCCATACTTGGGGCTGTGCCCGGCGGCGTTGTAGCGTCCCCCCTTCGAGTCGATCTTGACGGCGCTCTTCTTGATGATGTCTCGGACTGCATCCCACTTCAGGCTAGGCCGGCGACTCAAGATCAAGGCCGCGACGCCTGCGGCACCCGGCGAAGCGCTGGAAGTGCCGCCGAAATCGTTCGCGTAGTTGCCCGCCGCGTCTCCTTTGTGCGTATCGCCGGGGTTGTAGCCATCGGCGCCGCTGCGGTCCGTTGTCCAGATGCCCGGAGTAAGGCCCGTGCCGTCGGTCTCGCTGCTGGGGAACGTGCACCAGACAGCCTTGCCGTGGTCGCTGTACGCGCTCTTGACGCTGCGGTCGTTGCAGGCGGCGATGGCCATCACTTTCTTGTAGCTGGCGTAGCCGTCACGATCGACGCTTTCGTTTCCGTTGCCGGCTGCCCAGCAGATGACGCAGCCCTTTCCGTTGCGGCCGTGCTCCACGGCGTAGTCGATTGCCAGCCGCGTGGAGTCGGGCAGGTGAACGGTCTGGCGGTGAAGAGGGTCTTTGGAGTTCCACCACTCTCCGTCGGCGGGGCCCCAGCTGCAGGAGATTACGTCGGCTCCGTTCTGGGCCGCCCAGAAGAAGGCGTCTGCTTCCGCCTGGGAGCCAAGTCCGGAGACCATGCGAATCGGCATCAGCTTTGCCTTCGGCGCTACACCCGATGCCCCGCGCGCGCCGTCCGCGCAGGCGACACCTGCGCAGGCGGTCCCGTGATTGGCGCCCGAGCCCGGCCGAGGATTGTTGTTGCGTGCCGTCGCGTTCCAGGGCGAGACGATCTTGCCGGCGCTCGCGAACTCTTCGTGGTCAATGTCCACGCCATCGTCGATGATGGCGATTGTTATGCCGCTGCCTTTCGCGTAATTCCAGGCGCTTTCGACATCGATGCCGGCGTCGATCGTGACTCCGTTGATCTTTTGCTTCTTCAGATGCCACTGCATCGGGAAGACCGCGCGCCGGCGGATCTCTCGGACAAGTTCTGGCTGGCAAACCTGAACTTCACCTTGCGCGAGAAGGCGTTCCGCGATGGCGAATACCTTTATGCCGATTCCCTCTGGCGCGCCCAGGAAGAACGCGTTTCGCGCGAATCCGGGCTCACTCTTCACGGTCAGCTCGTGGCGTCCGATTGCGGCCAGGCAGGTGCGCCGGGGCACATCGTCGTGGAACTTGACGAAGATGTTCTCTGTGTAGACCACCGGTTGCTGCGCCGTCGACTCGGCCAGCACGCGTCCCGCAAAGCGAATCTCCGGCTCCTTCTTGAGGACGGTCCGTGCGCGGTCCCGCTTTCTCCGCGCGTCGCGGCCGCTGCCGGTGTGCAACACGTCGACTCCGGCGCTGGAGAAGCGCGTGACGGGAGCGAGATCGGCAATCACTGCGCGAGCTCCACGCGACAGGGGCGTGCGTTCGAGGGGGCTGCGCCGAAGGGTGCGTACGGCCACGAACTCGTCGGAGTAATCTAGTTCCAGGGCAGTTCCAGCGCGGCCGCCGTAGTATGCAGTTACCATTTCGATTCCTTTCTTCTCGCGAGAGTGTGGGTGAATGTCAGTAGAAGAGTTCCCGGAGTACGTCGAGGTCCCGTCCGGCCGCGGCAAAGTGCGCTTCGTGCGCGCGCCGGGCCTCTTCGCCGTCCACGGCTCGCAGCGGTCTCGCCTGACGTTGCCGGTCGAATTCGAGATCGAAGATCCGCCTGTTGCCGTGTACCGCGGAGACCCGGGCGCCACTGAACTGGCGCAGTCCGACGCGGTGACACCAGTCTACGCATCCGGCGTTGATCGAGGGGTTCCGACTGGTCTTGTTTTCGTCCGTTTTCGTAAAGGCGTTGATCCTCGGAAGAAGGCCGACGATCTGGCGCAGACCGGCTTTCGCGTTCGAGAGATCCCCGGCTACGCACCGAACGCCGCCTGGGTGGAAGCGGTCTCCGGCCGCGCCGGGGAAGCGCTCCGCGATTTGGACAAGCTGCGCGCGCTCACAGGTGTGGTGTCAGTCGAGCCACAACTCATTCGGCCGGTCTCGCGAAGGTAGAATCAGAGCAAGAGCACTCATGCTGGGGCGAGTGCCCGGCCCTGTTACAAAACAAACGGTGGCAACCGATCGTCAAAATTCGCTCAAGTCTCGCTGGAGGCGAAAGCGAAAAGAACTGACCACAGACGGTCAGCTCTCAGCGAGTTGGCAAGAAGTGGTCTACCCTCGGCCCCCACCACTATCCAGCGATATCAAGTTATGGCGCCAGTATACTCGCGGACTAATGGCCGTCAACGGAGGCATGGTTGGCTAGCGGCGCCGTCGCTCTGGGTCTGGAAATAACAAAAGCGCCGGACATAAGACCGGCGCTTACGTTCTGGATCTGGCGACCCCGAGGGGATTCGAACCCCTGATCTCCACCGTGACAAGGTGGCATGTTAACCGCTACACCACGGGGCCGTAGGTATGATTCTAGCTGCCACCGGCGTGCGCGGTCAACGAATCCGCCGCAGCGGATGACTCAGCGCGAGGGGCTTTCGTATAATGACACAGACCTTTTGAACGGAGATATGACCAAAAGTGCCACGTAAGCCTCACCGTCCGCCGTCCACGACGACGAAGCGCCGCAAGCCACGCAAGACCGCGATCCCCTACGAATTCGAGGCGGGGCCAACGGAGGCCGCGGCCGATGAAGCGTCCGAAGACGGCGAAGGGTGGGAAGGCGAAGATATCACCGAATCCGAAGCGACGGCCGTGGCCGTCGAGGAACGCCCGCGGCTACAGCGTCGCGGGCCGATCGTGGAGCGGGACGAGCACGGCAAAGTCGAGCGGCACGTGCGGCGCGACTACAGCTTCGTCCGCGGCGAGGTGATCCGGATCGTCGTAATCGGCGGGTTCCTGGTGATCGCGCTGATCATCACTTCGATCTTCCGCTAGAACTTCACGCGGCCGATCGCGAAGAAGATCGCCGCCGCGGTCACGATGTAGCCCCAGCTGTCGTGCGTGGATACGATGCTGTCTCCGGCGACCACGTTCCGCACGAAGAAGGCGAGCACAGCGCCCGCCGCGGCGATCGCTTGCAGGACGTTGCCGGCCTTGCGGTTGGTGGCCAGCGAGACCGACTCGCCGATGACGTACCCGATGCCGGCGCCGATCAGGATCGAGAAGAGGCCGGCTGGATGCGCGATTAGC